>NZ_LPVS01000067.1:0-96744 GCF_014843905.1 Mesorhizobium silamurunense
ATCAGTGCTTCAGAGCTGCTTCAAGCCGGAGTTTTTCAACACAATCCGCCAGAACCTGCCAGTCGGCAAAGACCCTGCCGGACCTGTCCGCTTCGTCGCTGGCGAGGCGCAGCGTGTCGACGAACAATGCAAACGCTGAAAGCGTGAAGGAGCGGGCAAGAATGAAGCCGATCTTCAGCCGGCTGGTCTCCGGAACAGCTATTTTCATACCTGCCTCACGCTCTATTGGCGGACAATGCGCGCGCTCGGAAGCATTGCTTCCAAACCAGCGCCGATCTCGTCGTCAACACCCTTTTCGCGCATGGCAAGATGCCAGCCGCCGGCGCCCTGGGATAGTCCATGAACGACTTGGCCGTCTCGGAAGGAGACGCGCGGTCGAGGCCGTCGCGCCGGCCGGAATTCAGCGCCGGCTGGCGCGAAGCGTGGCAGTCAGGGCGACGCAGTGTGATGGATCGGTTCAGTCCTGTGGCCGGACCTGCGGCAGCGCGGCGTCGAGCGACCGCTCGAACGCGTCGACCAAAGCGTCGACCTGAGCCTCGGTGATGATCAGCGGTGGACAGAAGGCGATGGCGTCGCCCATGTTGCGCGAGATCACGCCGTTCTGCTGCAGCAAGCCGTTGACCAGGGCGCCGAGCGCTCCCGCCTTGCCCCATGGCGCCTTGCTCGCCTTGTCGGCCACCAGTTCGACGGCGGCGATCAGGCCGACGCCGCGCACCTCGCCCACCAGCGGATGGGAATCCAGCTTGCGCAGCCGTGCCTGCAAATGCGCACCGACCTTGCGCGCATTGCCGACGAGGTCGCGCTCCTCGATCAGCTTAATATTTTCCAGCGCGACGGCCGCGGCGACCGGATGGCCGCCGCCGGTGAAGCCATGGCCGAACGTGCCGATGCGGTCGCTTTCGTCGGCGATCGGCTCGAACACCTTGTCGTTGATGAGCAGCGCCGAGATCGGCAGGTAGGACGACGAGATCTGCTTGGACAACACCATGATGTCGGGCTTGATGCCGAAGGTCTGCGAGCCGAACATCTCGCCGGTCCGGCCGAAGCCGCAGATCACCTCGTCGGCCACCAGCAGGATGTCGTATTTCGACAGCACCGCCTGGATTTTTTCCCAGTAGCCGGCCGGCGGAACGACGACACCGCCGGCGCCCATGATCGGCTCGCCGATAAAGGCGGCGATGGTTTCCGGCCCCTCGGCGAGGATCAGCTTTTCCAGGTCGCCGGCGAGCCGGCTGGAGAACTGTTCCTCGCTTTCGCCGGGCTCGGCGTCGCGCCAATGGTGCGGCGTCGAGGTGTGCAGGATATTGGCGATCGGCAGGTCGAAGGAGAGATGATTGTTCGGCAGGCCGGTCAGGCTCGCCGCGGCAATGGTGACGCCATGGTAGCCGCGCTTGCGGCTGATGATCTTCTTGCGACCCGGCTGGCCGAGCGCATTCGACCGGTACCAGATCATCTTGATCGCCGTGTCGTTGGCCTCGGAACCGGAATTGGTGAAATAGGCCTTGCTCATCGGCACCGGCGCCATCTGCACCAGCTTCTCGGCGAGATCGATCAGCGGCGAATGCGCCTTCGAGCCGAAATCGTGATAGAAGGGCAGCTTCGACATCTGCCTTGTGGCGGCCTCGACCAGCCGCTTTTCCGAGAAACCGACGGCGACGCTCCACAGGCCGGCCATCGCCTCGATGTAGCGGTTGCCGGCAATGTCCTCGACATAGACGCCGTCGCCCTTCTCGATGACCAGCGGGCCCGTCTCCTGATGCTTGCGGGCATTGGTATAGGCATGCAGATGGTAGCGGATATCGCGGGCTTCAGGGGAATTCGGTCTGGCGTCCATGATGGCTCCTGTCTGCGGGCGTTCAAGCGGAAATAGGAACCCGTTTCCCTGTTGAGAAAATCGGGAAAATCCGCCTCGCGTCTGCTGCTTGATGCATCACGGCGGGATGCGGCTGCAAGAGCCCCTGTGTCACAATCGATAGCGCCATGAGATTTCCAAGGCGGACAGAGACGGTATAAGTCCTTGCGGGGGCTGTGGAGCACGGCTTGCGCAACCGAAGAGACGCGATATGGAACAGGTCGACTGCATAGTGGCCGGGGCCGGCGTCATTGGCCTTGCGGTCGCGCGGGGGCTGGCGGCGCGAGGCCTCGATACGCTGATCCTCGAAGCGGCGGACGCCATCGGCACCGAGACGAGCTCGCGCAATTCGGAAGTCATCCATGCCGGGATCTATTATCCTCGAGACTCGCTGAAAACCCTGTTCTGCATTGCCGGACGCGACATGCTTTATCGCTACTGCGCAGTGCGCTCGATCCCGCACCGGCGCTCAGGCAAGCTGATCGTCGCGACCGACGAAGCGCAGGAGCCTGTGCTCACCACCATACGCGCCAGCGCCGCCGCTTGCGGCGTCGCCGATCTGCGTTTCCTCTCCGCCGCCGAAGCGCACGCACTGGAGCCGGCGCTGCATTGCACGAAAGCGCTGCTCTCGCCTTCAACCGGGATCGTCGACAGCCACGCGCTTATGCTCACCTTGCTGGGTGACGCCGAGGAAAGCGGCGCGATGCTGTCGCTCAACACCCGCATCGTTTCAGGCCGCATCGATGCCGGCCGCATCGTGCTCCAGACGATGGACACGACGAACGGCGAAAATTTCGAGATCGCCACGTCACGTCTTGTCAACGCGACCGGCCTCGGCGCGGTCGCGCTGGCCGGCTCGCTCGAGGGATTCGGCCGGCAGTTCCTGCCAACGCTTCGTTACGCCAAAGGCAATTACTTCTCGGTGGCGGGACGGGCGCCCTTCTCGCGGCTCATCTATCCGGTGCCGGAGCCGGGTGGGCTCGGTGTCCATCTGACACTTGATCTCGGCGGAACGGCCCGGTTCGGACCGGACGTCGAATGGACAGATACACTCGAGTACCGAGTCGATCCCGCGCGCGGCGAACGCTTCTACAATGCGGTCCGCAAATACTGGCCGGAATTGGCCGACGGCAGCCTGCAGCCGGCATACAGCGGGATTAGGCCGAAACTTTCGGGCCCGGGCGAAGCCAACAGCGATTTCGTCATCCAGGATAGCGCGACCCACGGTGTCCAGGGCCTGGTCAATCTGTTCGGCATCGAGAGCCCCGGCCTGACGTCCAGCCTGGCGATCGCCGAACACGTGACGCGCATCCTCGCGCCGGAGAACTAATAATGGACAGCTCGATCAAGCAAAGCTTCGAGACGCTATGCGCGAATTGTCCGGCGCGCTGATCGACCGTATCGGCATTGGCGCTTGCGCGCTGCATGGAGGTCCGCACCAGCCCAGCACGAGAGGCAATCAATGGCTTGCACGAGAAGAACTCGGAAAAAGGCCCGCGCCGCTGTGAGCAGGACCTCATTCCGGGCGGCAAGGATTTCCTTCGCTTCCTTCAGGGCATGAAGGCTTCGTGGCGCGCTGAGGCGCTGCTTACCGGTTCACAAGACTGGACGACGCCAGCCCGACCGAATCCTCGCCACGCAACGCTTCACCCTTGTCATTTCGGTGCAGCATCATCCGCCGGAAGCTCATCGAGATATGCGCCCGCCTGATGTGTCCGATCGAAGCCCAGTCGCCGATCTCGGCCGCTGCGAGCACCTCCGCGATTTCCCGGCGGAACGCCGTGAATTCCTCGGCCAGCCCTAATCGCGGCATCATTTTCAGGACGACCCGTAGCATATTGTGGAAAGACAAAGCCGGTCCCGGCCGCTCTCCAGTTCCAATCAGCGGAGCCGGCCACGGCTGCGTTCCGCACCGTCCCACCAGCGCGCGGCAAGGCTTTCGTCGACTTCCAGATGGACGTCACCACCGGCGACATCGCGCTCGCCCATCGCGAGGGCTATCAATCAGTCGAGCATCTGAAGCGCTACACCACGCTCGGCATGGGCACGGACCAGGGCAAGACCAGCAATTTCCCGGCGCTCTCGGCCATGGCGGCCTTGCGCGGCGCGACCATTCCCGAGACGGGCACGACCACCTTCAGGCCGCCCTATGTGCCGGTCGCCATCGGCGCGCTCGCCGGGCGGGCTGTCGGCCATCATTTCAAGCCGACCCGCCGCACGCCGATGCATGACTGGCATATCGCCAACGGCGCCGACATGCTCGAAGTCGGCCTCTGGATGCGGCCGTATTTCTATCGCGGCGCCGGCCGGGACGTGAACGAGGCCTATGTCGCGGAGATGCGTTTCGTGCGCGAGGCCGCCGGGCTGATGGACATCTCGACCCTCGGCAAGATCGACGTTCAGGGTCCCGATGCCGCCACGCTGCTCGACCGGATCTACGCGAACGGTTTCGCCAAGTTGCCGGTCGGCCGCGCCCGCTACGGCGTGATGCTGCGCGACGACGGCATCGTCTTCGACGACGGCACCACGACGAGGCTTGGCGAGCACCGCTTCTTCATGACCACGTCGACCGCCAAGGCGGCCGAAGTAATGTCGCGGCTGGAATTCCTGCTCGACACGGCGTGGCCGGACCTGCGCGTCGCCGTCACCTCCGTGACCGACGAATGGGCGGCGATGTCGGTCGCCGGACCAAGGGGCCGGGAGGTTCTCGCCGCCGCCTTCCCCGCGCTCGACGTGTCCAACGAGGCTCTGCCGCATATGGGCTTCATCGAAGGGGAGTTCGACGGCCGTGCGCTGCGGATCATCCGGCTGAGCTATTCCGGCGAGCGGGCCTACGAAGTCTATGTCGGCGCGAGCGCCGGCGAAGCCGCGTGGCGCCGGTTGATCGAGGCCGGGCAGCCGTTCGGGCTCGAGCCTTACGGGGTCGAAGCGCTGGGAGCGCTACGTGTCGAAAAGGGCCATGTCGCCGGCCCCGAAATCGACGGCCGCACGACGCTGGACGATCTCGGGCTCGGCCGCATGGTTGGAAAGCGCTCCGGTTTCGTCGGCGACGTGCTTCGCCGCCGCCATGCTCTCGCCGAGCAGAACCGGCAGCGCCTGGTCGGGCTGACATGCGTGGAGGCGGACGCGCGCCTGAGCGGCGGCGCGATTCTTTTCAGGCCGGGCGAAGTCCCGAAAGGGCATGGCCGGGGCCGCATCACCTCGGTGACCTACAGCCCGACGCTCGGAGCCTATGTCGGCCTTGCGCTGCTCGCCGGCGACGTGGCGATGGGCGACAAAGTGGTGGCGGTCCACATGATGAAGGGCGAGGCCGTCCGCGCAAGCGTCGTCTCGCCGGTCTTTCTCGAGCCACAGGGAGAGAGGCTCCATGGCTGAAACCCTATCCGTCGAGATTTGCACGATCGTCCAGGTCGAGGGTTGGCCCGAGACGCAAGCGGCGTTCGAAGCCGAACTGTCGCGCCAATTGGGCGCCGCGCTGCCGGCTGCCTTCGGCGAGGCCCTACCGGTCGGCGGATGGCTCGCGGTTCGTCTCGCGCCGCGCCGGTTCTGGCTGATTGCGGAGGGCAGATCGAAGCCGAACTGGTCGATCGATCCCGCCCTTGGCTGTTCGGTGTCGCTCGGCGAAGGCCGGATGCGGCTCAAGCTGAGCGGGCAGCACACCTTCGACGTTCTCGGGGCTTGTGTGGCGATCGACTGGGATTCACCGCAAGCGAAGCCAGGCAGCGCGCTGCAGACCGGGTTCCATCACGTGCCGGTGCTTCTCCTGCGCACCGGGACCGAAGCCTGCGATATTTTTGCGCCGCGCAGCTTTGCGCAAAGCCTGATCGATTGGTTGCGGATATAGCCGTGTCACGCGATGTTCAGGATGAAATGATGCCCCGGGACCCTTGCGTCAGCTCGAAATGTAGGACCGATCAAATCCGGCTGTTTTGATAAGCCCCGCATGGTCGTGCAGCTCGACGACGCCGTTGCGGAATGAGGCCAGGGAGGTCTCTCGCAGCGCCTTCAGCACGCGACTCACATGCACAGCCGAAAGCCCCAATGCGTCGGCCAGTTCAGCCTGGGTCAGGGGGCATTCAAAGCGATCCGGATAACTCGTTGCCGATCGCTGTGAGCGGCAGGCCAGTTCGAGAAGCAAATGGGCCGTGCGCTCAACGGCTCCCCTTCTGCTGACGCTTGCCAGATGTTCCGCAACCCTTGAATATCGGCGCGTCTCGGCCCGCAGGATAGCTTCGCAGATGGACTGCGGAAAGCGCAAAAAACATGTGTGGACGGGACCAGCCAACTCAATCGCGGTAACGTCCGATAGGGCCATTACCGTTTCGCCCGCTTCTCCGGCGAACTCGATCAAGGCAATTTCGTGAGGAAGCGCAAAATCGACGATGAGACGCGAGCCATTCGGCAATGTCTTGGCGAATGCCGCCCAGCCGGCGGTCATGATCAGGATAGAGGATTTGGCGTGATATTCGCCCGCAATGGTCGTGTTGGCCGGATAGGTGCGGCGCACGGCGCCCGGCAGTACGGAAATCCCCTTTTCCCAACTTGCGTCAGCAAGCGTAGGTCCTCTCGCCAGTCCAAGAGCCTGCTTTGATAAGCTCATTTCCCCTGAATAACCCCAGCCCGTGATCCGCCCCACCGGGTCAACCTGAAGCTGCAACTATAGACTAGGCAAAAAGTTCCATCTATCTCTTCATCCCGAATTGCATCGCAGTCTACCACCTTTGGGTACAGCCCTACCACCCCTGGCGGATTGGAACGCGCTGCAGGCAGCAGATTCGGCTTGAGGCCACGATGGCTCCGGAACAAATCGTCGTGCGGCGCCGACGTCAGACAACAACGTCGCGGCGCAACGGCACATGCCATCGAGGTGCAAAGCCGACTGTGTCGATCTTGCGAGCGCGGCACCTGCGCTCCGGCCGGCGATGACGGCTGGGATCCCGCAAAGATCCTTGGCGGGAGGCCGGCAGTACCTCGTCAGAGCAACGCGCGCGACATTACGGGCGCAGTGAAAAGTCGAACCGGGCTGCCGATCTTCTCGGCCGGCGAAGCATGCCCTTACAACTCACTTATCGACTCGATCCGGACAAGTTGCCCGTGGACCTACCGGCAAACCGAAGATCCTTGTCTTAGAACTTGTCGTTAGGGCTTCGATCCGACGATAAAGCAAAATTGCGTCCTGCCGGTTGTGTTGATGCCGGAGCCGCGGATTCCGATCGTGGACCGAACGCTTGCAGTTCTTGCCAAGGCGGTCCGGGAATATATCGCGTCTCTTTTCCTGGGTTGTCCGCAGCAGCGGGCGAAACGGTTTGCTCGATCGTTCCGGCCGCCGGCTTCCGGTGCGAACGCTTGGCGCTGTAAGTCTGCCGCCTTTCCTCTGCGACTTCCAGGCCCTCTATTGCCGACATGACCAATGCGAGGCGGTCCTCGATTTGCTTCAAACGCCTCCAGGTGGAAAGCAGGGCAAATGAAACCAGCACGCAATAGGCGAGAATGGCAGTGACCGCTCCCGCCGAATTTTCGATACCGAACAATATCAATGTCACCGCCCCGATTAGGGCGGCAAGGGCTCCGTAGCCCAACGGCCGGCCCCTAAGAAGAAACATAAGCGGCAGGATTGCTGCCAGCATAAGAATAACTCCGGTGCTGCTGAGCGCCCAACCTAGAAACCACGGAACGATTTCGCTGTAAGTGTCCATGTCCACCTCAGAATCGCCGAGGCCAGCCGCTCTCTCATCGTCGGGAGCACCCCTGACGATCGTAGCGTTATGGTAGACCTCCCTGAAGCGCGACAGGAAGGTGTCCCGGCGACGCTCTAAAGCTCTGAAAGGCATACAGGGTAGACCAGATCGACCTTTAGCCGATTTACTACTCAATAATGGTAATGGCGGGGCTGTCCGCGAAGCTGATATGTTTCTGGCTTAACCGGTGAGACGATCGGTCAGTGGGCGCAAAAGGGCGATTTGGACATGCCGGCGGGGCACTAAGCCTTACGTTTCATGCGTTTCAGCGCGCTTAACAGCTAACTGCCCGAATCATTTTGAAGTGAAGGCCACTCAGCCGACGCTGAGGGGGTGGGAGTTGTGTTGCTGATCGTAAGGATTCGGAAATGGCAAGTCCAACTGACAATCCGATGATGATCCGGGAATTCCTGCCGCTCGATATCAGGGAGGTCTTCGATTTCTTTCTCCGGCGATGGAAGCTGGTGTGCGGAATTGCCGTCATCACCTTCGGCTTATTTGTAATCGCTGCCTATGTTATCCCGCCATCTTATACAGGCGTCTCACAAATATTACTCGATGCTCCGATCGACTATATGACCCCGCAAGATTATTCCAACTCCGACTTTGCCGACAATCCAACATTCATTGAAAGTCAGATTGCAGTCTTGAGGTCTGCCTCACTTCTTCAGCAGGTCGTCGACAGCGAGAAGCTGACGCAAGACCCTAAGATCGGGCCGGCGGCACTGATATGGCTCCAGAGCGAGCTGGGGGTCTCGCGCGTCGGGCTTGGAAATGTCATCGAGATTGATGTCAGCGTATACGACCCCCAAAAAGCAGCATCGCTCGCGAATGCGATTGCCCAGGCCTACGTCGCCGATCGACTAAAGTCTCGTTACGAAGGGGTGCAAAAAGCCTCCACATGGCTCAGCGACCGGGCCGCTTATCTGCGAGCGGAGCTCAGCCGTTCGGAACAAGCTGTCCAGAAGTTTCGGATCGATCACAATTTATTGGCGACGCCGGCGGGCAGCTTGACTGACCAGCAACTGTCCGAATTGAACGTCGCCTTGATCAATGCGCGCGCCGAATTGTCGGCGAAACGGGCGCAATATCAACAAGTTGACAAGCTGCGGGCTGCTGGGGGTGACATCCAGTCGATCCCGGACGTGTTGCAGTCCGTGGTGATCAACGCACTTCGGGCTCAGCTCTCTGGAGTGACCCGGCGGGAAGCCGACCTTCAATTGAAATATGGCGAACGACATCCCGAGGTCTTGTCGGCTCAAGCCGAGCGCCGCGACATCGAGGGACAGATCGCCGCCGAAGTCCAGCGCCTCGTCGGCAATCTGAAGAATGAGGTCGATGCCGCCGAAGCCAGGGAGGCTTCTCTGACACGCGCCTTGGACTCGGTGTCCAACCGATCCGAAGTCGAAGGTCAGGTTGGCGTCCAGTTGCGCGATCTGGAGAGGATTGCCGCCGCGAACAAGGAGCTCTTTGAGACGTTCCTGTCACGCGCCAAGCTCACCGAGGAGAAATCCACCCTCCTCAACAGCGGCGTGCGGGTAATCACCGATGCCAGCGTCCCGGGTTCGCCAAGCTTCCCGAACAGACCTCTTTTTGCGGCTTTGGGTCTGGTCTTCGGCATCTTCTTCGGGGGCGCCGGCGCCGTTCTGCGTGAGCTTTTTGCTTCCGGCTTCATGGCAAAGAAGCAGATCGAGGACGAATTGGCCGTTCCGGTTCTTGCGTCGATGCCAAGGATGTCGGGTTGGTCGAAGGACGTCCATGTCCAGCCTGTGGCCTATCTCGAGCGCAAACCGCTATCCAGGTACAGCGAAGCGGTGCGGCGGCTTCGCCTCGGTATCCAGGCAGCGACGGAACTCGACGGTCCGCCGCGCCTGATGCTCGTGACATCGGCGATGCCCGGCGAAGGTAAGACAACTCTGGCATTGAGCCTGGCCTGCTCGGCCGCTGCCGACGGCGAACGGGTTCTGGTCATCGACGCGGACTTGCGCCTTTCGGCCACCACGGCCTTCTTCGGCATGGCTGACAAGGTCGGATTGGTCGATCTTCTGACGTTGCCGGTGAAGGCCGCAAACGCAATCCATCTAGACGAACGCTCGGGGATTTCCCTGTTGCCGGCAGGAGCAAGGACCCGCAACCCACCTGCCCTTCTTTCTTCGGCGCGAATGCGCTCGCTCCTTGATGAAGTTCGGGGAAAATTCGACACGGTGATCATTGACGCGCCGCCTGTCGGCCCCGCCGCCGATGCCTCGATCCTGGCGAGGCATGTCGACAAGGTCGTCTTCGTCGTGAGGTGGCGGGAAACCTCGCGCGAGGCCGTCGCCGAAGCAATTCGACATATTGGCGATCGGTCCAAGCTTGCCGGCATTGCCCTGACGATGGTGGATGAGCCGAAGCTGCCCAGATATGGCCGTTACACGTCGCTCGAAAGCAGCGTCTCGGACAGTTACTACCTCAATTAGAGAAGAGACAGTATTTCGCCATGCTGCACACTGACCTATACGACAATCGTTTTCCAGCGCCGACGGGGAAAATTGACGGCGGCGAGGCTGCGCGGTGGTGCGTGGTCCAGACGCACCAGCATTCCGAGAGCCTGGCCGAGCGGCACCTGCTGTCGCAGAACTTCCGGACCTATCTGCCCAAGCGCAGGCGAACCGTCCGGCATGCCCGCAGCGTCAGGACCGTCTCCAGTGCGTATTTCGACGGCTATCTGTTCGTCTCACTGGCTGTCCATCAGCAGAGCTGGTACCCGATCAATTCAACCGTCGGCGTCCGAAAGCTGGTCATGAGCAAGGGAATGCCGATACCGGCGCCACATGGTGTGGTTGAGTCCTTGATATCAGTAACCGACGACGATGGAATCTTGCACCCGGACATTCTGTTGAGGCCGGGCCAGAGAATCAGGATCATAGATGGGCCGTTTTCGGACCAGCTTGGGATTCTTGATCATGTCGGAAGCGCTGGAGCCGTCAGAATTCTTCTCGACATTATGAACCGATCGATTCCTATCACTATTGATAGGGACAAATTGTCCATAGTTTCTTGAAAATAGTTGGTGAGTTTTCACTCACTATTTTTTGTTTTCGGAAGATGCCGAAACCGTTCGGCAGGGAGTGATGAGTTGGCACCCAATTCACCCTCGGTGCGGCAGCCTGCGAAGGCGACGTCAGAACCTGCGGGCCGGCACTGAGACGATTGGTCGTGCGACATCCGTGAGACACCGGCCCACCAAGGGGTTTGGACTTCCTCGCGCCAATTCCAAGACGTTTCCGACGACGACGAGCGAATGACGCTCGCCGGCGATCAATCACGGGAAATCCCTTGCAAACTCCACGCAAGTCCACATCGGCAGCCTTCCGCCCGGCCGGGCCCGGAGACCTTCGGGATCGTCTGCAGCCGCAACAGTATCGCCGCTGGGCTCCGGAGGCCAAGGCAGGGATCCTGGCGGAAGCGTCGGCGGCGGGGGCGAATGGATCAGCCTCGGCTAGGGCACTCGGCGTGGACGCGTCAGGCCAAGCAGAAACTGATGGAAGCGCGTTCCGGCCGATCGAAACGGTGCCGGCGCTGCCGATTGCCAGCGAATTGTTTCGGGCATTCAATGAAGCCGGCCTGAAGTACGGAATAATTCAGGATCTCGCGTCCCTGCATGACGGATTTGCCGGCCGGGATGATCTGGATGTCCTTTTGGACAAGCATGACTACCCGGCCTTCTGCTCGATCGTGTGTCAATTGCACGGTCGGCGCAGCGTGAGCCTCTCCTGCTACGATAATGTCTGCGCCGGCAGAGAGGATTGGTTCCTGCCTGACTTCTCGCGTGGCCGGTATCTGCATCTCGACATGCATATCGGTGCCCGGGTCGGCTGGGAGTTTCGTAAGCGCTATCCGGCATTCGACTATGCGGCGATCACGCGATGGGAGTCGATTTCTGTCGACGGCGTGTCGGTTCCGGTGGTCTCTCCCGAGGACGAGCTTCGAATAGCGATTGCCCGTTTCGCCTTCCGGGCCTGGGCGATGCCTTGGAAGCAATGGATCAGCGTCGATGAAGGTTGGAAGCAGCACTTTGCTCGCCTGCCATTGCCGTCCGACGAGCAAGGTGTGCAAGTCGTGGAGTGCACGTTTGGCGGCGCAGGAACGGTGCGCTGCAGGTTCCTGCAAAGCGCTGACGGTCTGGTCGCCCACCGCGGCGACCTGGCCAGGCTGCGGCGTTCGATCCGGGAAATGTGTGGTTACACGGGACGCTTCGCAATCGCCGATGCCGCGGTCCATCTGGCGCGCAAGACCTCCTATCTCGCCCTGAGGTTCCTTCAGCGCTCGATGCCGGGGCGCTTTCCACCAAAGAGACGGCCCGCGGCCGGTGGCTTCGTGGTGGCCTTGATAGGTCCCGATGGCATGGGCAAGAGCACTCAGGCTGGCCGGCTGGCCCAGACATTCGGGTGGAAATTCGGGTGCGCGCAAGTCTATGTGGGAACTGGCGACGGCAATGGATGGTGGCTGCGCAAGGCGCTGCAGAGTGTGGCCTTTCCCCATAGACGCCGCCTGAAGTCCCTGGCCCAGAACGATGGAAAAGATTCCTCCGGCCGAGCTTGGTCGAAGGGAGGCGTTGTCGCTGTCGCGTTGGCATTATGGGCGGTCTTGATTGCGTTCGAGCGATACGCTGTCGTGAAACGTGCGCATCGATGGGCGACGCGCGGCCTGATCGTCATTTGTGACAGGTGGCCGCAGGCGCTGTGCAGGGGATATCTGGACGGGCCGACCATCCCCGCTCGCCTGTTCTCCATTCCAGGCTTGTCAGCTCTCGCCCGGCTTGAGCAGCGACTCTATCAGAAGATGGCGGAACGCCGCCCACACCTCGTCTTGCACCTCGTTTCAGATTTTGCCGTCTCCGAGCAACGAAAGCCCGGGGACATCAGGAAAGAAGCGTTCGATGCGCGGCTATCACTGATGGCGGAGCTGCGGGCGCAGGACAAGGATATCCGAACCGTTGACGCAAGCGCCGGCATAGAGGCGGTCGGCCGCGAATTGTTCAGGCATATCTGGCTGTCTCTCTGAGAGGCAAACAGGCGGTCCATCCGTCCCGCATCATCCTCGAACGTGCAGTTTTCCACGATCGCGTCCCACGACAGGCGATCCCGGCCGCGCCCGAAAAGCCGCGGAAGGAGCCTCGGAAGCTCCCGCTCGGTCCGCTCGATCTCCCGAATGCGCCGCCCCCGGATTTCATGTCCCTGAGGTACAACCAAATGAAGATCGTTCATGTGCTCACCAGACTGCTTCGAGCCGGCTCCGAAGAGAACACGTTGGCTTGCTGTCTCGCTCAGGCGCGGCACGGCCACGAAGTGCTCCTGGTTCACGGCGCGGAATACGACCCAAGGTTACGGGCATCCCTTACCGGAGCCCTTCGAGTGGTGACCCTGGAAAAACTCATCAACCCGATTTCGCCATCCCGCGACATTTCTGCCTTCGGGCGCCTCTCCCGCCTTATGCGTGATTGGCGGCCCGACATCGTGCACACGCATCAAAGCAAAGCCGGCATCGTCGGCCGCTTCGCCGCCAGGGAAGCCAATGTCCCTGGCATCATACATGGCGTGCACATTCTACCTTTCGTGCATGTGGGCAGCGGACAGAGGCTGATGTTCCTCGCCGCAGAACGCCTGGCCGCGAAGTTCACGCGCGCTTTCATCGATGTAAGCCAGGCTATGCGCGACATTTGCATCGCCAATCATTTGGGCAGTCCCGATCAGCACCATGTCGTCCACTCCGGCTTCGATCTGGCTCGCTTCGCGAGCGCGCGGTGGCCGCAAGAGCCGCATCTGCTCCTGGGGACGGCCGCCGGGGAGCCAAAGCCGCCGGTGGTCCTGATGCTGGCCGCGCTGGAACCGAGAAAACGCCACGTCGAGTTCATTGAAGCATTCGGGCAAGTCGTTGACCGAATTCCGAACGTGCGACTGCTCCTTGCGGGTGACGGACCGGCGCGATCGGATGTTGCATCGGCGATTGAACGCTCCCGGTTCGCAAACAACATTCGCATGATCGGCTACCATAGCGAGCCCGAACGACTGATCAGCCTGGCGGACGTGTGCGTGCTGACGTCGATGCGAGAAGGATTGCCTCGCGTCATGATGCAGTATCTGGCGGGTGGTCGAGCCAGCGTGGTCTCGCACTTGCCCGGCGTGGAAGAGGTCGTCCAGCACGGCGTGAACGGAATTGTGACGCCGGCCGAGGATGTGGGCGCCGCGGCGGCGGCCGTCGCCGATCTTCTCGAGAACCAGCACCATCGCGCTCGGCTGGCCGATGGCGCGAAACGCACCGACCTGTCGTCCTGGGGCCTGGAGTCCATGTGCGAAAGCGTCGAGCAGATTTATCAATCCGTGCTGGAGTCCAGCCTTTCGCCCGCAAGGCCGGACAAGGCACGAATTCGCGACCGCCTCGCCGGGCAAACCTTCGGGCTGCACGGTTTTTGACCCTCCTTCTGCTCCTTCGACGGAGCGCGGAGTTCCAAGGCTTACTTCTCAAACCGAACAAATACCCTCCTGTCACGCTCCGGCCGGCGAATGTCGATTGGTCCCGATGGCAGCAGGCTAGATAACCGGAGTACCGACGATGCGTATGCGTGCTGACCAGCAATTTCCTTCCAAGCCTTTGCCGATGAAGGACTGGCGCCGACGGCTTCCCAAATTCGAACCCGCGGTCGGCCGCATGCTCGCAATGATCGGCAGTCTCGCCGTTGCCTTTATTCTGCTCACCGCGGGCGCATCCCGTGCGGATGGATATACATTCGACACCGGTGACGTCCTGCGCGTGTCGGTGATCGGCGAGGAATCCTATCCGCTGGAGGTCGTGGTCGATGATCGGGGCTCGATATCTCTGCCAATGTTGGGCGATGTCCAAGCGCGCGGCCTCACCACCGTTGCCCTCTCGCAGGCCATTCAGCGCGCATTTCAGCAGCAGAAGCTCATCCTCGAGCCATTCGTGAAAGTGGAGATCGGCCAATACCGGCCGTTTTTCATCTCCGGAACGGTGGCACACCCTGGATCGTACCCGTTCCAACCGGGAATAACGGTTCGACATGCGCTGGCCATTGCAGGCGGGTTTCGCGCCACTGCCGTGGGAAATACGGAGCCGGCCCTGGAAATAGCTGATCTGCGAAGCGCGCGCGCAAATCTGGCGATCGAAGAATATCGCCTGAAGGTCCGTCTCGCCCGGCTCCAGGCGGAAAGCCGACAGGATAAGTCCTTCGTTGCTCCGCCGGATCCGCCGGTCGAGTTTGCCGGCCAGTTGATTACTGGCATCATCGCGTCCGAACAGGCGCAGTTGGACGCGCGGCTTGCCGCGTATCGGGATGACATTTCCTACCTCGAGGCCTCGCTGGATCGGGCGAAGAAGGAAGCAGCCATGGTTGCCGCCACCCGGGAAGAACGGGAGAAGACCGCGGACATCCAACTGCAAGAACTGCAGTCTGCCCGGTCTCTGCGGGAAAAGGGCCTGATAACCAACTCGAATGTCATGACCGCGGAAAGAGCACATACCAGCTATCGGGCCGAACTGGCGCAGACCGAATTTCAGCAGGAACAGGCGCAGCAGGCGATGCTGAACGCGGAAAGTGAGCTGCGAAAGAAGCATCAGAGTCACGAGATGGACTTGATCGCCCAGACTCAGGACGCGCAGGTCGAGCTGGGAAAAATTCAAAGTCAAATAAGATACGTTGCCGACAAGCTTCTCTTTATCTTCACTTACGGCGAACAGAGGACCTTTGATGATCTGCAGGGCTCGGTGAAGATTTCGATTTTCAGACGCGACCAGAAGGTCGCCCACGACATCGTCGCCGATCAAAACACGGAAGTGAGAGCTGGCGATGTGATCGAGGTTTCTGTCGTGGCCAACAAGGGGTTCTACGCTCCGGACTCCGGAACGATAGCGTCCCCCAGCGCGCAAAATCCGGCCACCCAGCCCGGCATCGTCGGCCAGTAGCACGACACCGATCTTCGGAACCTTGATCGTGATTTTTGGCGCAGCATTGACGGCCTTTGGGACCCGTCCGCACCGGGCGAATTCGCACGTCGAAACGGAGCGGAGGCCGCTAAGCCTCCTCCGCGCTCCGGTGCGCCGCAAGATGTCGCGCAGGGCTTCGCGCCGCCGTCTCATCGTCCGATCGCGCATTCCAGGTGCAATGTTGCTCCTCCTCGCCGCTGCGCTTGCGGGAGCGGAGTTTCTGCCGCGCCCATTTGATATCGCCAGGGTCGCGCAGACGCGCCCCTGGACCGACCTCGTGGCTGGCTGGCGCTATTTTTCCGATCCGCTGGCCTTGCTGGCCGGTCCGGGTGCTCTCCTGGTTTTCATCGCGGTCGCGGCCCTGGGCTTGCTCATGGCAGCCGTCCGCACCGCAAGGCGGAGACGAAGAGCCGACTTGCCAGGCGCGTTCGCGAACGTCGGCGCCCGGTCTTCGATCAAGGAGCCGGCGCCCGGCTCGGAGCTGGCCTGCGCGTTGCGTTCCTGCAAGGCAGCGTTCGCGGGCGTCGCGGTTTTTAGCGGCGTGAGCAACATCCTCATGCTGACCGGCGCGATGTTCATGTTGCAGGTCTACGACCGGGTGCTGCCGAGCCGCAGCGTCCCGACCCTGGTAGCCATGGCGATATTGGCCGGCGTTTTGTTTGTCGGACAGGCGGTCATCGACCTCGTGCGCGGCCGCATCATGACCCGTATCGGCGCTGAACTGGACGAAGCGGTCGGGGGACGCGTATTCAGCGCCGTTTCGAGGCTGCCCTTGTACATCGGCCAGCAGGGCGATGGATTGCAGCCGCAACGCGATCTCGACAACATCCGCACTT
Organism: Mesorhizobium silamurunense; assembly: GCF_014843905.1. NCBI lineage: Bacteria > Pseudomonadati > Pseudomonadota > Alphaproteobacteria > Hyphomicrobiales > Phyllobacteriaceae > Mesorhizobium > Mesorhizobium silamurunense. The sequence continues at coordinate 16,410 of NZ_LPVS01000067.1, forward strand.
TTCTGTCGAGTGCTGGGCCCGGCACGCTATTCGATCTTCCGTGGCTGCCCTTCTATCTGGCGATCATCTGGAGCCTTCATCCGACCCTCGGGACAACCGCCGCTTGCGGCGCGTTCGTGCTGGTGACGCTGACGGTCGCGACCGAGATCCTTACGCGCAGACCGATGGGCGCCGCGGTCCTAAGTGGCGTGAAGCGCAACAGCTTCGCCGAGGCCAGCCGCCGCAACGCGGAGGTGCTTGCGGCGATGGGCATGGGCAAACGCCTGCACGACCACTGGCGCCAAGCAAGTCGCGAACATCTTACGCACCAGCAGCATGTCAGCGATATCGTTGGCGGCTTCGGCAGCTTCGCCCGCGCCTTGCGACTGATGCTTCAGTCGGCAATGCTAGGTGTAGGCGCCTGGCTTGTGATCCAGGGCGAAGCGACCTCGGGAATCATCATCGCCGGCTCCATCCTTGCAGGCCGCGCGCTAGCGCCCGTCGATCTTGCCATCGCCCATTGGCGCAACTTCGTCGCCGCGCGCCAGAGCTGGAGCAGGCTGGCGAAGTTGCTCGCCCGGTTGCCGCAAGACGCTCAGCCGATGGCGCTTCCGGTGCCCGGCTCGAATCTGACGGTGGAGCGCGTCGCGATCGGTGCGCCGGGCGCGCAGCGTATCATCGTGCAAGGTGTCGAATTCAGCCTCAACGCCGGCTCGGTGCTCGGCATCATAGGGCCAAGCGGTTCCGGCAAATCGAGCCTCGTTCGCGGGCTGGTCGGCGCATGGCGACCGCTGGGAGGCCGTATCAAGCTGGACGGCGCCGCGCTTGATCAGTGGTCGTCGGAGCGCCTTGGCCGTTACATAGGCTACCTTCCGCAGGACGTCGAACTGTTCGCGGGAACGGTTGCCGCCAATATCGCCCGCTTCGATCCCGGGCCGGACCCGCAGGCAATTGTCGCCGCCGCCCACGCCGCGGGCGTCCATCAGCTCATCATCGGTCTTCCCAACGGCTACGAGACGCAGATTGGAGAAGGCGGAACAGCGCTTTCGGCCGGCCAGCGTCAGCGCGTTGCCCTGGCTCGCGCGCTGTATGGCGATCCGTTCCTTGTGGTCCTCGACGAACCCAACTCGAATCTCGACAGCGAAGGTGAGATCGCGCTTGCCGGGGCCATTCTTGCAACCAAGGCGCGCGGCGGCATCGTGGCGATCGTGGCGCATCGGCCCAACATTCTTAGCACGGTGGATTTCCTGCTCGTGATGAAAGAGGGCCAGGTGCAGATGTTCGGCACGAGGGAAAGCGTGCTGTCGAAACTCATGCCCATGTCACAGGCCGTCACCGCGGGCCTGCAGCCGGTTTTCAAGCTCACCCCGACCGCCGAGCTGATGACCGTCCCGGACACGGAAACGGGGAAATGACAGCTGCCCTTTCGAACCGGACGATTTCCAACCGGCGATCCATCCGCCGCAATCTGCTGGGCGGAATGACCATGGTCGCATTGCTCGTCGGCGGAATGGGAGTCTGGGCCGGGACGGTGGACATTTCAGGAGCGGTGATTTCACACGGCGCGGTCGTCGTCGACACCAGCGAAAAGAAAGTTCAACACCCGACCGGCGGCGTGGTCGGCAAGATTTTCGTCCGCGACGGCGACCGCGTCCGGGCCGGAGACATTCTGGTCCAGCTCAGCGACACCGTTCCGCGTGCCAGCCTGGCTTACGTGACAAAGAATCTGGATGAGCTTTACGCGCGAAAGTCCCGTCTCGAGGCCGAGCGTGACGGCAGCGAGCGCATGACGCTTGCCCCGATGCTTGTCGCGGGAATGAACGACCCTGAGATAGCTGCCATGGTGGCCAGCGAACAACGGCTGTTCGAGCTTCGTCGAAACGAGGTGTCCGGCAACAAGGCGCGCCTGCGCGAACGCATCGAGCAACTCGGGAAGCAGATCGAAGGCTATTCGGCGCAGGAATCGGCAAAGACGAAGGAGATCGAGCTGATCAACGACGAGCTCGGCGACATCCGCAGTCTTGTCGAAATGAGGCTCACCCTCAAGTCGAAGCTGACCGAATATGAACGCGAGGCGACACGCATCGAGGGCGAACGGGCGCAGCTTGTGTCGAGCATGGCGCAGGCAAAGGGGGCGATCGCCGAAATCGAGCTCCAGATCCTGCAGCTGGACAAGGAGTTTTCCAGCGAGACCGGGAGCGAATTGCGCGATGTCGAGGCCAAGATTGCCGAGTTCGAGGAGCGAAAGGTCACTGCCGAGGACCAGCTGTCGCGCATCGATATTCGCGCCCCCGCCAGCGGCACGGTCCATCAATCCTCAATCCATACCGTGGGCGGCGTGATCGGCGCAGGGGAGCCGATCATGCTGATCGTGCCCGACACCGAGACCCTCATGGTCGAGGTGAAGGCCGCACCCCAGGACATCGACCAGCTCTTGATCGGTCAGCGCGCGCTTCTTCGCTTCACCGCCTTCAACGTCCGCACCACGCCCGAAACGGAAGGCGTGGTCTCCATGATCGCGGCCGACGTGACGCGCGATCAGCGCACCAACGAAATCTACTACGCGGTGCGCATCACGCCCGATCCGAAGGATTTCAAGAAACTCGGCCCTGTCTCGCTCATTCCCGGCATGCCGGTGGAAGCTTTCATACGGACTGGCGACCGCAAGGTGCTCTCATACCTGATGAAGCCTTTGACGGACCAGATGATGCGCGCGTTCAGGGACCAGTAGCTTGCCGCGCGGCTCGTCGTGCGGATCGGCGCAATCTCACCTGTGGCAAGGGAGACCTGTCAAGATGGCAACAGAACTGAAACCCCCGATCTTTCTGATCGGCAACTATCGCTCGGGCACCACCATTACGCAGAAATTGATCGGGCTGCACCCGGATGTTGTTACCTGGTACGAGCCGAAGACATTGTGGCTCTATGCCGATCCGGCGCGGCGTCATGACGAATTTGTCAAAGCCGACGCCACCGAAAAGGTCGTCCGTTACATTCGCCACCGGTTCCTCGAATATCAGTTGCGGCATGGTAACCGGCAAATCATGGAAAACACGCCCGCCAACGTCTTGCGCGTGCCATTTATCCATCAGATCTTTCCGGAGGCTATATTTCTGTATATCACGAGAAATCCATTCTCATATATAAGCTCCATGGAGCTTAAGTGGCAGCGTGCAAAGAGCTTTAAAGGTCTCCTGCGACTCTTGAAAGACACGCCGGTCACGCAAATTCACTATTACGCGGTGGATGTTATAAGGCAGATAGTCACCAAAAGGATACTGCGAAGAAAATACACATCGATCTACGGGCCGCGCTACAAGGGAATAGATCGGGATTTGCAAGAGCAAGAAAAATTGACAGTGATCGCGCGTCAGTGGGCACGAGGCAATCGAATGGCCCGAGAAGATCTCGCCAGGCTGGGCAACGGCCGCGTATTCTCGTTCCGCTATGAGGATCTCATCCAAGATCCCGAGCGGGTTCTGCGGAGCATATTTGAGCATTGCCGCCTCGACTGCGATGATTGCATTGTTCGCGCGGCGAAGGAGATGATCGATCCCGGCCGCCAGCAGAAGTGGCTCCGCCTGAATCCTAGCGAATTGGCGGCGATCATCCCGGAGGTCCGGGATGAGATGGAGTTCTACCGCTACGAGATCCCGTCCCTTCTCGTTGAGCATGACTCGCGACCGACGCGGGCTCCATTGGCGTTTCAGCACGGCCATCCGGATATTCCGTCCTCCCGCTGAGCGGTTCCGGGAGACGCATTGGCTGCCGCTTTTGGTGGGTCGAGTAAGGAGAGAGGCGTGAGCGACAACCGGCGCGGGCTGGCAAAACACAGCGTCGTGGGCATGTTCTGGACGGCCCTGTCCATGGGTGCCCTCGCTGTCGCGGAGCTTGTCGCTCTCGTCATCCTGGCCCGGCTGCTCTCGCCCAATGAGTTCGGCCTCTACTCCGCAGCCCTGATCATCATCAAATTTTCGGCCATTTTCCAAGGGCTTGGCATTACCCCAGCGATCGTGCAGCGACCGCTGCTGGAGGACCGACACCTTCGGGTCGGGTTCACCTTGTCGTGCTCGCTCGGGCTCGCCGTGTCCGCGCTGGTCTGGGCGATGGCACCCGCCATAGCCGATCTCCTTCGACTTGCCGATCTGGCCCCCGTCGTGCGGGCGATCTGCTTCGTGTTTCTTTTTCAAGGGGCTTCCATGGTGGCTTTGGCCGCGGCCCAGCGCGCGCTGCGGTTCCGTTGGCTCGCCCTCATCGACGCCTGTGCCTTTGCCGCGGGCTACGTCGTTGCCGGTCCGATCCTGGCCTGGCTAGGCTTCGGCATCTGGGCGCTTGTCGGCGCGCTGCTAATCCAGCAATTCATCCGCATGATCGTGCTGCTCGTCGGTCAGCCGCATCCGATGCGGCCTTTGCTTGAGCGGCGCGCGATCGTCGAACTGCTCTATTTCGGAAGCGGCTTCACCATTGCCCGGGTATGCAACTACCTCGCCACGCAGGCGGACAGGTTGGTCGTGGGCCGCTGGCTCGGCGCCGATGCGCTCGGCCTCTACGGCCTGTCGTCACAGCTCATGACGACGCCGGCGGTCATCGTGGGTCAGGTTCTCGATCGCGTGCTGTTCCCGACCATGGCACTGGTCCAGGAGCAGCCTGTGCGGCTTGCTCGCGCCTATCGCAGCGCCGTCGCAGGCTGCGCCCTGCTTGTCCTGCCGGCCAGCGTGGTCGTAGCGATCGTCGCGCCCGAACTGGTTCTGGTGATCCTCGGGCGGGGATGGCAAGGGGCTGTCGCCCCACTCCAGATCCTGGCGTTCAGCATGCTGTTCCGCACGAGCTACAAGCTTAGCGATTCCGTCTCGCGCGCAACAGGCACGGTCTACGCCCGCGCCTGGCGCCAGGCCGTTTTCACCATCGGTGTCTTCGTCGGGTCCCTCATAGGGCAGCTCTGGGGCGTAGAAGGCGTGGCGTTCGGCGTCGGCGCGGCCTTCGGGATCAATTTCTTCCTCATGGCACAGTTGAGCCTGCGCGTGACTGGAATGACATGGGCGGATTTCTTCCTGATCCATCTGCCTGGCCTCGCACTCGCTTGCGTCGTCGGAGCCGGCGTCTGGGCATTTGTGGAATGGCTGCGCGACCTCCAGCTATCTCCACTTCCGTTGCTCATCGATACGGCATTGCTGGCATCTGTCGGGGGCCTGCTGCTGTGCTGGATCCTGCCGTCGCTGTTCCTTGGACGGGACGGGAAATCATTGCTGCGCTTGCTCGCCGCGGTCGCTCCAGCCTGGCCCAGGATGAAGCAGGCAACAGACTGACCAGCGGAACTCGAGGTTAGTTCCGAGGATCAGGTTCTTCACGCGCAACGACATCATCTCCTTGCTCGATCATGGGTCGGCCTGACGCCCGGTCGGGCACCAGGAGGTTCCGTTGTTAACCGAGGGAAAATGCGGAAAGGGGACTTATCATGACTGAACTATTCGAAACGCGGGTGGCGAGCGCAGGCGACGATGTCGAGGAGAAAGGCTCCGGTACGATCGGAACCAACATCAACGACCTGGAGCTGGGCTATGACAGCAGCACCCGCCAGACGGTCGGCATCCGCTTCACCGGCATCGACATCCCACAGGGCGCCATCATCACCAGCGCCTATATCCAGTTCCAGGCCAATGAGGTGAAGACCGGCGCGGCCTCGCTGCTGATCCAGGGCGACAACACCGACGACGCCAACCCCTTCACCACCGCCAGCTTCAATGTGTCTTCCCTTCCCAGGACCTCTGCATCCACGGCCTGGGCGCCCGACCCGTGGACCACGATAGGCGAACAGGGCCTGGCCGAGCGCACGCCCGACCTCTCTGCGATCGTCCAGGAGATCGTCAACCGCTCGGCCTGGGCGGCGCTCAACGACATGGCGTTTCTGATCACCGGCACCGGCACGCGCACGGCCGATTCCTACGAATACAATCCGGCGAGCGCACCGCTGCTGCACATCGAATATATCTTGCCGGGATCCGGAAATCCCGTGGCCTTCAACACGCCTGCCGATGCCGATCCCACCACCAATCAGATCGCCGAGCTCGCCGCGGCCGGCGACCCGACCCGAATCACCGCTTCGGCTTCGGATCCCGATGGATCGACCGTCACCTACAGCATCATCAACGATGCGCGCTTTGCCATTGATTCCAGCACCGGCGTCATCACGCGATCGTCTGTCGGCACCCTCGACTTCGAGACCCAGCCGTCGATCAACCTGACGGTGAAGGCAACCTCGTCGGACGGCAGCACCGCTACCAAGATTTTCACCCTCGCTGTCCTCGACAGCCCGGAGCCGGTCGCGTTCAACACGCCGCCGGATGCCAACACCGCGGCCAACCAAATCTCCCAGAACGCCGCCGCCGGCACTGCCATCGGCATCACCGCTTCGGCCTCGGATCCCGATGCCGGATCGACGGTCACCTACACCACCATCGATGACACGCGATTTGCCATCAATTCCAGCACCGGCGTCATCACGCTATCGAGCCCCGGCACGCTCGATGCCCAAAACGAGCCGTCAATCAATCTCCACGTCACAGCCAAATCGTCAGATGGCAGTATCGCCACGCACACCTTCACGGTTGACGTCACCGGTGGCAGCGGCCAGCTGCCGACATCCGTGACATTAGCTCATACCATCCTGACTTCGCAGTGGTCGCCGCCGAGCCCCGACCCTACGGACATCGTCTATATTTCTCACCTCGGCACGCTGCTGGTTGCCGACAGCGAAGTCGACGAGATGTCGATTTTCACCGGCAAGAATCTCTACCAGATGAATCTGAACGGCACCCTGGCGGGTACGCTCACCACCATCAATTTCTCCGACGAGCCGGCCGGGGTCACTTATAATCCGACGAACCACCATCTCTTCTTCTCGGACGATACCGGCACGAAGAGCGTCTACGAGTTGAACCCAGGCAAAGATGGGCTTTACAACACGTCCGACGATATCGTGACCTCATTCAAGACTTCCGCGTTCGGCAGTTCGGATTCGGAGAGTCTTGCCTACGACACAAACCGCGGAGTGCTCTATCTCGAGGATGGCTCAACCCATAGGATTTACACCATCGCTCCGGGCCAGAACGGCAAATTCGACGGCGTCCCAAGCACGGGCGGCGATGATGTCGTGACGAGTTTTTCTGTACAATCGCTCGGAACCCCTGCTGACGGGGGCATCGCGTATGATCCGGTCCACGACCTGCTTTATGTCATCGTGTCACGCAACTCGGTGGCAATGGTGACGCCAACCGGGGATCTGCTGGGCACGCTCGATATCTCCGCCGCCAACGCGAAAAAACCGGCGGGACTGGCGCTTGCTCCGAGCAGCGATGATCCGAGCCATCAAATGAGCCTCTACATCGTCGATCGCGGCGTGGACAACGACTCCCACCCGACCGAGAACGACGGCAAGATCTACGAATTCCATTTGAACGATTGGCTGCTCGCCTGATCCGGCGAGGCGCGTTGTTCAAGCCCCGGAGCGCCGCATTCCCGGCCGGATGGACGAACTTCGGGCGCGATAGGCTCGAGCCAACTGAAGAGCGTTATAGACGGCCGTAGCCGGTCTCCGAACACGCGTCCCTGAGTCTGCTGATCTAGCGACGAGGGAGATTTGTCATGCCCAAACCACCACCTCGGATTCCCGACAACGGCAATGCGATTGGGCTGCTCTCGGCAGAGCTTGGCTCGACGTCCTTCCCCAAAAGCCTTCACCCGCTCGATGACGGCTCGCCGTTCGCTGTCGGCGATCCGAACCTTGTAAAGGTCCAGCCTGGCGACGACGGCGCGCCGCAGCTTTCGGCGACACCGGATGACGGCAGCCTCGCCGCCGAGCCGGGCGAGCACAATGCCGGCCATGGCGCAGCCTCGACCTCAATAACCAGCGGCGAACTGAAACTGATCGGCCTGGCCGAGGCGGCAGCCAGACTTGGCATTCATCTCGACAGCACCTTTCTCGACACGCTGGCGACGAAAGTCTCCAGCGGCCTTTGGCAATTTGCGGGAACAGGCGATGCGGGCAGTGGTATCGCCGACGCCACCCCCCATGTAGTCATTGACACCGGCGTGATGCCGACTGGCACCACGGTTGCCAGCAGCGGCCTCCTCGCAAGCTCAACTGCGATCGACCCGATCTTCGAAACGAGGGTGGCGACCGCCGGCGACGATGTCGAGGAGAAAGGCTCCGGTACGATCGGAACCAACATCAACGACCTGGAGCTGGGCTATGACGGAACCACGCGCCAGACGGTCGGCATCCGCTTCACGGGCATCAATATCCCGCAGGGCGCCACCATCACCAACGCCTACATCCAGTTCCAGGCCAATGAGGTGATGACCGGCGCGACGTCGCTGTTGATTCAGGGCGACGATACCGACGACGCCAGTCCCTTCACCACCGCCAGCTTCAACGTGTCCTCGCTTCCCAGGACCACCGCGTCAACGTCCTGGGCGCCGGACCCGTGGACCACAGTGGGCGAGCACGGCCTCGCCGAGCGCACGCCGGACCTCACGGCGATCGTGCAGGAGATCGTCAACCGCACGGGCTGGTCGGCGCTCAACCACATGGCGTTCATCATTACCGGCACCGGCACACGCACGGCCGATTCCTACGAATACAATCCGGCCAGCGCAGCGCTGCTGCATATCGAGTATCTGCTGCCTGGTCCGGCCGGCAGTCCGGTCACCTTCAACTCACCGCCGGATGCCGATCCTACCGCCAACCAGATCGCCGAACTCGCCGCGGCGGGCACGGCAGTCGGCATCACCGCCTCGGCCACGGATCCGGACGCAGGCTCGACTGTGGCCTACAACCTCAATGACACGCGCTTCGCCATCAATTCCAGCACCGGCGTCATCACGCGCTCGGCCACCGGCACGCTCGACTTCGAGACCCAGTCGTCGATCAACCTTACGGTGACGGCAACCTCGTCCGACGGCAGCACCGCCAACCAGAGCTTCACCCTCGCGGTCCTCGACAGCCCGGAACCAGTCGCATTCAATACCCCGCCTGATGCCAACGCTACCGTCAACCGGATCGCTCAGAACGCCGTGGCGGGCACGGGCGTCGGCGTCACCGCCTCGGCCAGGGATCCCGATGCTGGTTCGACGGTCACCTACAGCCTCAATGACACGCGCTTCACTATCGATGCCAATACCGGCGTCATCGCGCGCTCTGGCACCGGCACGCTGAATGCGGCAACCGAGCCGTCGGTCAACCTCCATGTCACCGCGACCTCGTCCGACGGGAGCGCCGCGGCGCAAGACTATGCGGTCAGCGTGACCACAGGGCCGATTTTCGAGAAAAGGATCGCAGCCAGCGCCGACGACGTCGAGCAAGGCCCCAGCGGCGGGATGGACCTTACCAGCAGCAATCTCGACATGGCTATCGAGTACGGTGGCACCAAGAACCAAACGGTTGGAATGCGCTTCACCGGCATCGACATTCCCTACGACGCCATCATCACCAGTGCCTACATCCAGTTCCATGCCCAGAATACCAGTACCGGCGCTGAGTCGCTTCTGATCCGGGGCGAAAGCGACGAAGCCACCCCCTTCGAGATTGAGACAAACAATGTCACCTCGCGCCTGATGACGAATGCCTCGGTGACGTGGACGCCGCCCGATTGGACCGTGAACAATGAAGCCAGCCTTGCCGAACGCACCCCGGATCTCTCTCCGATCGTGCAGGAGATCATCAACCAGCCGGGCTATCTGCAACTCAACGACATGGCATTCGTCGTCAGCGGCAGCAGCGGCACGCGCAGGGCCAATTCCTTCGACGGCAGCGCCGCCGGCGCCCCGCTCCTGCACGTCGAATACTATGTGCCGACGACCGGCCCGGTCGGCTTCAAGCATCCGCAGGATGCCGACTCTGCCGCCAACCAGATCACCCAAAACGCAGCCGAGGGCACTCTGGTCCACATCACGGCCTCGGCCAAGGATCCCGATGTAACTGATACGGTCACCTACAGCATCAACGACACGCGCTTCACTATCGATGCCAATACCGGTGTCATCACGCGCTCAGCCACGGGGACGCTCAATGCGGCAACCGAGCCGTCAATCAACCTCCATGTCACCGCAACCTCGTCCGACGGGAGCACCGCCGCGCAGGACTATGCGGTCAGTGTCGCTCCGACGGCGGCGCCGCAGGTCTTGTACCGGTACGCCGTCTTTGGTGATTACGGCGATACCGATCTCTCCGGCGAGAAGGCGGTGTCGGCGATGGTCCATGCCTGGAACGTCGACTTCATTCTCACGATAGGCGACAACGTCTACGCACCGCAGGTAATGGACGCTGCGGTCGGCCAGCAATACCATGACTACATAGGCAACTATCAGGGCGCGTACGGGAGCGGCAGCGCCATCAACCGCTTCTTTCCAACGCTAGGCAACCACGAATACAACGAAGGTAACGTCACAAACTACCTGAACTATTTCACGCTGCCCGACAACGAGCGTTATTACGATTTCCAGGTCGGGCCGGTGCACTTCTTCGCCCTCAACAGCAACAAGCAGGAGCCGGACGGCCGCAGTTCGACTTCGGTGCAGGGCCATTGGATGCAAAACCTTCTCGCGAATTCCAACGCGGGCTTCGACGTCGCCTACTTCCATCACACGCCATTCAACCCGAGTGGCTACACGGCCATCATGCGGTGGCCCTTCGAGCAATGGGGCGTGAACGCGGTCTTTGCCGGCCATCAGCACAATTATTACCGGGAGAACAGGGACGACAACGGCGACGGTGTCTTTCTTCCCTACACGACCACCGGCCTTGGTGGTGCTGGCAAAACCGTTCCCGATGTCGGCGCCAACCTGGTGACGGTCACGGACCAGGGCATGCTGATCGAGTTCTACAAAGTGAGCAGCTTCAACGGGACGACCGCAACCAGCTTGCTGACGGATTCCTACTTTGTCCCGACGCCGGCGGGCCGCGCTCCGACGATCGCCAACGGCGGCTACGTCCTGAACGGCACTGCCGGTGCCGACTATCTGTGGGGCCTGGGCGGAAACGACACGCTGATCGGCGGGCGCGGAAACGACACGCTGGTTGCCGGCAACCAGCATAACCTGTTCGTGTTCGCCCGTGGTGACGGTCAGGACACGGTCATGAATTTCCTGCCCGGCGCCGGCACCGGCGATGTCCTCGATCTCAGAGCCTTCGGCATATACAACGTCAGCCAGTTCCAGCAGGTGGCCACGAACCAGGGTTCGAATGTCGTGGCATCCCTAGGCGGCAGTGATCAGATCACGCTGACTGGCGTTCACGTGGATCAGTTCCACGACGACAACTTCCTTAGCACACTGCTACTCGCGTAGCGCGTCTTTCGCGGACACGCGGGCGCGGTCCATCCAGGCGCCAGGCTGGCCGCGGCCGGCAAACAAATGCCCGGGCCGCTTGCGGCACTCTGGCGTGCCGCAGGCGGTCCGGGCTAGAACCCTATGTCCTGAAAACGCTGCTTTCAGCGACCACCGTGATGGTCAAGAAGCTTACGTCTGGCCGGGAGGGCCAACGTGAATGTGGTTCGTGTCTCCCCAGCCATTGCCCGGGCGTGTTCCTCCCGATTTGGCGATCGCCCTGGAGTTCAAGCTCGTGCCCAGCAGAAGCGTTATGGCCGGTGGAGTCACCGCCGCGAAACGCCCCGCCTTCTTCAGAAAGTCCCGACGCGCCTGAGCCTCTGAAACCAGGGTTTCCTGCGTCCGTTCCGAGCGTTTTGTGCTTTCGGTTGGCATGACAATCCTCCCCATAGGCGTTCCAAAATTTCACGCAATTTACTTTATGCATCCCGATACATGGGTACTAGTTCACCAAAAGGCTTAGATTTTCGCGCTTGGAATCAACAGCGTGCGAGCGATGCGCCGCGCGAGATCGGACGAGCCTCCTCGCGCCGAGCCATCGGCACGTAGAAACTGCCGCGTTCCCCACATCAAATTGCCGGCCAGGCGCAACGGAGCGCCGATGATCGGGTGAGTTGCCGTGAAGATGCGTCTCCAGTGCTGGAAACGGACGATCGGCCGCCCTGCGCATCTTGCCGGGATCCTGGTTCCGAAGAAGTGATGCAAGGCCAGGAGCTGGGTGTCGAGAGCATTGCGAGCACTTCGGTCCGACATGGACGCCTGCAGCGCCCCCCAGTCCACGTCGTCGCTCTCCGCCAATTGTGCGAGGTCATGAAGATGCCTGAGATCAATCCTTCCGCGCCAGTAGTCCCCCTCCTTCAAGAGGTCGTGCACGATCCAATGCAGGGCCCGGGACTGGACAGGAGGAATATTCACCCGCAAACCGTCCCGCTGGACAAGCATAGGGGGTTCAAAGTCGTTCGCCCGGCGCGCCCGGAGTTCCAGCATTCCGGCGTCCTGCTGACGAGCCATGCCTCGGCCACCTGCCACGTCGACGTAACCGAGTTCTTCAAGGCAGGCTTGGGCGGCCGCCTCTTCAGCCGGCTCCACAGCCAGATCGAGGTCGCTTGTCATCCTGCTGGGAGCCTGGCCGACAGGCGAAAGGAACAGGGGAACAGCGCCCTTGAGCAGTAGTGGAACGATGCCGCGGCGATTAAGGGCCGCAACGGCTTCAAGCAGTTGGGCACGCAAGCGCAGGTTCCGCTCCCGATTGCAGTCGTGAACGAACCGAAGGTACTCGTACACGTCCTGCGGCAATCGGTGGATCTGGCCGGCGCGCGCGAGGGACGAGAACAGGTCTGGCGTGAGCAGAGTGCGATTGGCCAGGGCAATCACAGCATGCCAGTCGGCCCTGGCGGCCGGACTGCCGCGAAGTCCGGCGATCAACGCCTCGAGCGCGTTGCCCCTGCGCATCATCGGCATGCCTTCGTGATCAGCTCCACCGCATCGCCGAGCTTCGAATAGGTCAGGCAATAGGTGCCCGCCGATCCGATTACCTGGGTCAGTGCGTCGAAGGCGGCGCCGCTCAACTCTCGGCCTGGCGCGAACGCGCCGTTGAGCAGGACGCGCAATGCGTCGGCTGGGTCGACCGGCTCCAGGCAAGCTTTCGCGTCGCGACCTCGACGAAGCTGGATCACGCAGCCGATCGGTATCGGAGAAGGCGGCGCGACCTCGCTGGGCACCGCAAACCGAACACGCCTGCGGTCCGGTCGGCGACAGACCGGGACAGCATAGAGATCGGGGTAGTGCTCGGCCGCAAGCGGCCATGCTCCCGCCTTGACGGCGGGGGCAAACGGCAGACCAACGCCATGCCCCCGGGAGTCCAGCAGCGTGACATCGTCAGAAGCGAAACCGAACCCTGCATGGACCAGCGCCAGGGTCAGCGTTGTCTTGCCTGCGCCCGGCTTGCCGCAAAGAAGCACGATGCGTTCATTTCTGACAACCGCGGCCGCGTGCAGAGCAAGTTCGTAGGCGCCGCGATCGAGAACCTCGATCAGCAATTGCCCTTTCAGCATGACGGGCAGCTCGTCGGGCGCGCAAGAGAGAATCCAGTCGCCATCCCGGAACAGGTGGACCCGCCCGTCGTGATCGACCAGTTGGAGAAGGACGTCGGCCCTCTCCCTTCGCACCTCGAGATGCCGAAATACGGTGATCGCGGGAAACGCGCAGGCAGCCGGGTAGTCGATGCGCATGTTAAGGCCCGCAATGGCGACCATCTGGCTCACAGGCTCTTGAGCCGACGCTGACAACGGCGCGTGAGGCCGTATCAGGCTCAGCTGCTGCCAATCCCTCAGCGCGGCCTCGACATGCCTGTCTGCCTCGAGCCTATCAACGCCGCCGCGCGCCATCTCGGCCGAGATGGCGTCCGGCGGCATGCCTCCTTCCAGCGAGCGCCAGATCTCGGCGGCAGTATCGTTGACGGCGAAAACGGCCTGCTGGGATGGACTGAACAGGATATTTTGCCCCCTGACGCGTGCCAGCCGCCCTTGGGTCACAAACGTCGCACGACTGTGAGCGGCAGCGCCTGGCGCCACCGTTCTGCTGACCGCCTCGTGGTGATTCATCGCGATAGCCCCCTCCCCGTCTGCCGAAACGTGGCGACGGCCCAAGCTGCAAAGCATTTCTAAGGAACAGAATGACCGGCGACTTGCCGCCGGGTGCGCCTTCTCACAGCGCTTCGTCGGAGAACCGGGCCACGTTCTGATGTCCCGAGACCCACTGGAGATGCGCCTTGTTCCAGTATTCGCGCGCATCAGCCCCCGTCAGCACCTTGAAACCGGACGGCGGCATCGGCAATGCCGACGGGATTGCCTCGTCGGGCAGCCACAGCAACACGTTGTCCCGGCTTTCGATGGCCAGCCGCCAGGTTCTTTCCAGGCGACGGAATCCGCGCATGTTTGCCGAAGCCAATGCAAAAACCGATCCCGTGATCCTCAGCCTGGGTGACTGATCGACAGCCTTGATCGGCGCCTGATGCGTGACTTCGCCCTTCGAGAGAAAGGCGTGCATACGGATGAGGGTACGGTCGATCAGCACGGTTTGCCCAGTTCCGTCCCGGTCGTTTGACGCAGGATCCACGCTGATCCCCGAGAAACAGCCGTCGAACAGGCAATCTTCGACGGTGCCGCTGAGGAGGTAATCATTCTCCACCGCGTCATCCCTGACTTCGCTGAACCAGCACCCTTTTAGGCGAAAGCCATCGGCCCGCTCGGCGAAACGGATGGCGTCCCAGCAGCGCCGCACACGGACACCTTCTATTGTCGCATTGGCGGTTCCGTCCCTGACAAGCAGAGCCGCGCTGTTGCAGTAGGTATCCCGCCAATCGGAGGTTAGCGGCACCTGGCCGTCGAAGCGCCCTCCGATGAAGTGAACGCCGGGGCAGTTACGGATGACGACTGGATAGCGATTGACCGGCAACGTCCCCTCGTCGCAGCCCATCATCGCGCTGGGATTGGTGTTTCTGCTGTTGGCAACTGTGAAGGAAGCATTCCGAGCGTCGATTGTTGCTCCGGCTTCGAGATTCCGAATGGATTGTTGCTCGTAGCCATGCTCACCTGTCAGAACGAGCTGCTTGCCCCCCGGCATTTGTCCGCCTTCGGCCCGGCAGAAGCCGGGCAGCAGAGCAAACACCGGATACAAACCGGCAAGGCATATGAGTGATCGGCGGTCCATCCCCGTACTCATTAGTTGACGGACGTGCTCATCGATCGACCGAGTCGTATCGCCGATGTCGTTCGAGACAGCCTAAAAGCACCGCCTCGAGCGCTCTTTCAGCCACGTCTTCGGGCGATGCCAGCCTTTCCACGTCGACTGACGCCAGTACGCCGACGTGATTCTCCGTGCCCATTTCCCTCTCAAGATCGGCGGCCAGCTCGCGGCAAGTTCGATCCGCAGTCGACCAGAGATCAAGGTCGCGGTCGGCAGATGCCCTTTGCATCCGCGAGGACCGATCACTCCTCTTCAGAAGTCGATCCCGGGCCATGCCCGTCTCAGCGCGCAGATGGACAAAGAGCATGTCATCGACGCCAATAGCGCACAGGATATCAAACCATTTTTCGGAAGTTGCCCGATGCTTGCTTTTAAAAAAAATAGACCAGAAGCCCTGCAGCAGCCCCTGGTCCATAATAGTGATAGTATTTTTCCGTGCCCTCTCGCTCTGGACATAGGCAACCAGAACCGACATGTTCCAGATGACCCTGACGACATCGACAATCGATGATTGTCCGCTTTCGATGGCAAAGCGGGCTATTCGCATGAGCAGGGAACGGAACTCACGATCCTTAACTCTTGGGGCAACAATACCGATCCTATGGATTTGCCGGCCGATGAAAGTTCTTGTCCCCGGCGACATTCGCACGTCACCTACCAGCGGGCCGCACCGTCGCAAGCCGTTCGCCAACAGGCTGCAGGTGGTTGTCTTTCCGACCCCGGGAAGACCGAAGAATTCCACAAATCGAATGTCCGTTTGAAGCACACGTGCTTCGGGGCTTGGCGGGAGGCCTCCCGCCAGGTCGCGAACGTTTTGCGAAGTCATTGGATTAAGGTGGTGAGGTTAACTCGCGGAGGATCAACGACTGGGAAGAAGCTGTCTTATCTTTCCGTGTCCGAAGAGCTGAGACCCAGTCCCGGCGTACAACTTTGGGTTCTCGTTAGATCTGGTCTGCAATGATCGTTGCATGCCGCGGTAGAATATGAGCAAAGCCAGCGGCAGCCAGAAGAAAGCCGAGGTCGACGGACCGAAGGAATCGCTCATCTGGTTCGCGACGAGGTAATTCCACACGGCAACCGACGTTCCGAGCACCATCACATTCACTTCGGTCGCTTGATCGCCCCTCCCTTTGTCGACCAGTGTGTGAAGAACGGCGCAGACCAGATATGCCACGACCAGCACAACGATAGTCAATACCAACGCGAAGCCAGGCACTCCCAGTGTTCTAAAATAGTCGATGAACAGGTTATGGCTATGCGGAGCGATGTCTTCCACCCACTGCCCTGCCCCCACGCCCATGAACGGATGCGCTAGGCCGAGATCGATCGATATGGACCACAGTCGTTGCCGCGACACGATCGAATGCGCCTCACCGCCGGAAAGCTGAAGTGACAGCAGCTTGTAGGCTCGCGGATTTAGGAACTGCAATGTCGCCAAGCTCGCTTGGAATAATATCGGAGCGGCAACCACCCCCGCGATCACTGTTATTGGCCGCTGCTTCCTTATCACCAGATAGATACTGTATAGCCCAAAGAACGTACCGAGACCTGCGACGCCAAGGACGAAATTCGTCTTGGATCCCGATTTAACCAGACCCAGGAGTCCCGCGAGCAGACAACCCGAGAGGAGGATTCGGTGCCTTCGAGAAGCGACCAGCTTCGCAGCGACAAGCGGCAGACCGGCCGACAAGGCAATTCCGAGCTGGTTTGCATGCTTGAAATAGCCTTCCGCCCGATCGGCGAATCGAGCGTCGCCCAGCCCGACAGCGACAAGGCAGGATGTAACAGCAACCATGATGACCATGGCCATCCCAATCCTGTCGATTGCCTCGAACCCCCTGGGCCTCGTGGCGATCACTGCAATCGTTGGAATAATGGCGAAACCAAACACCTGCGCGAAGACCGCGCGCATGGTCCTGATCGGATTGTCCGCGTAAAGTGCCGACAGCAGGGACAGAATCATGATGACAGCAGACATCGTCAGCACGGCAGTCGCCAGGGCTGCGTCAGTCCGATGAAGGCGTCTTGTCGTTTCGGCGTAGGGAACGATGCTCAGCACGGCGCAGAACAAAGCCAGCAAAAAGGAAAGCGAGCCATCGGTGCCGGCTATCCGAGTGGCGCCGGGGAACCATATCGAAACGATAAGCAAAAGAATGGATGTCTGCAGCATGGATGGACATCACGCCGAAAGCGCTATGCAGCAACTGCGCGCCAATGCCGGATTGAAGGCGCGCTGCCGCACCGCGGGTGAATACTCCGCGTACCTATTTCATGAGCAGCGTAGGCGCAGCCGGTGGACAAGGGAATGAGCGAAACCGGAGCATCCGGACAAGGTGCCCTACGCCTTTTGTGCAAGGGTCGGAGATACCGCGGTTCCCCGCTGCCACGTCGAGAGCCGGTCAGGCAGCGCAGCCGGGATTGGGTGTTGGTAGGGATTCGCAGATATGGGAGACTTGGGCGCGGCACACCGAGTCTTCCGCACCATAGGAGATCGCCGTGCTTTGGGGCCTTGTCGCCGTCGGAGTGATCGGCATTTTGCTCGGATTTCGTGTTCGGGCACCGGCGCTCATCGTCATGACCGCGGTGATTGTCGCGTTCGGCGCGGCTGCAGGCGGCATCGGCAGCTTGTTCGACTGGGACCGTCTGCTTTCGATCCTGCTTTTCGTCGTCACGCTGCAGTGCGCCTACCTGCTCGGCGTCTTCCTCGGCGTCGTGTGGCGTCGCGGCATGACCCATGAGCAATGACGGCCGGCGCCGGACCTGTTCGACGCGGCCGTGCCGCCCTAGGTTCGCTGCCTTTCTCGCCGATCAAGACGCATGATCGAATCTCATCACGGCGAAGACCGTCCGGATGAGAATGACGACATCGGCCCATATGGACCAGTTTCGCACGTAGCGGCTGTCGATAGAGACACGGCCTGGATAATCTATTGCGTCCCTGCCCGTCACCTGCCACGCGCCGGTCAGACCGGGCCGGGTTCGAAGGTAGTCGATCGCACAGGCGCCGTAACGTTGCAGTTCATCGGGGACGACCGGTCGAGGGCCGACGCAACTCATGTCGCCGCGCAGCACGTTGATGAGCTGAGGCAACTCATCCAGGCTCGACTTCCTGAGGATGTGCCCCAGGAATGTGACGCGCGGATCGTTTCTGAATTTCAAATTCTGCTCCCACTCCTTGGCGGCTTCGGGATTGCTCGCAAGATAGTCGGCCAGAACCTGCTGGGAGTTGGCGACCATGGTCCTGAACTTGTAGCAGGCGAAACGCTTGCCGTTGAAGCCGATCCGGGTGTGGGAGAATATCGCCGGTCCACCGTCGGTCACCAATATCAAGAGGGCAACCACAAGCATAATCGGTGCGGCAAGGACAAGCGCGACCGATGCGACGGTCACGTCCATGATCCTCTTGGGCCGTCCCCCAAGCGGACGATGGTTTTGGCCGACGCGGACGCCGGGCCTGCGGGGGTTCATATCAAATGCGCTGATTGTCATGAGCTTCGCCAGGGAATACGGCTGGTTTCAACAATCAACTTCACAGCGGCGGCTCATTCCCGGCAAGAACCGCAAAGGAGGTAGCGCCGTATCTGGTACCGGTTACCCCCTTAGCCTGAACCGCGCATTGCCGGCGCGGTATCGATAAGCCTTCTGATCAAACGGCGTATCACCGGGCACCCGTTTTCTGCAGTAGCGGTTCGGGCAAGTTCGACTGTATTGCGTGATCGACGAATTGGAACTGGTTCGGCACCGGCGGTCGAGAGCGCCGACTGAATTCGGGCCCTACCTCTCGTGGCGAGGATGCTGAGAGAGTGTCTGGGGCCACTTTTGCCGAATGCAAGCCGGCAAAGCCGCATGGCAATGCGATGGATGAAAAGCAAGCGCGTCGCGTCCGGACGAGATCCGACGGGCAGATCTTCCGCGTCAAGGAATGCCAGCCTGCCTGATAGTGGAGAGCACGTAACGTGGCGCCCGTTCTGAAGCCTTGGTCCCGTGATTTCCCCGCAAGACCGGCTGCTCGTCATCTTCCCGAGATCGACCGTGCGGAAACACTTGCTATCGTGCGCAAGCAGATAGGCTTGCTCGATCTCGATCTCTCAGGCCTCACCGTCGTGGTCGGCGCTGCGACAGGATATCAAGCAGTGACTGCGACGGCCGCGGCGCTCGCCAATGCCGACCGTGTCGTTGCACTCACTCGCGTATCCTCCAGACATCCGAGCCTGGCGGCAGCCGCAGATGCGACGTTGACATTTGCCGAATACGCCAAGGTCGCCGAACGCGTGGAAGTGACAAACCGCATCGAAAGCCGCAAATGGCAGGACGTCGACATCATCACGAATTGTCCCCAGGTCGGGCCGATTTCGAGATCGCTCATCGAGCTCTTGCCCTCTCATGCGGTTGTTTCGCTCATGGCTGAACCTTGGGAGCTTCGGCCAGGCGTTTTGGACTTCGACGCCTGTGACGAGGCCGGCATCAAGGTTGCGGCTCCAAATCTCAGCCACCCGGCCATAGGCCTGCTGCCGGAATTCGCGCGGCTGTGCCGGGTCTTGCTCGAGGATGCCGGCGTCGACCAGCGTGCCTCGAGGTTCGCCATCGTCTGCGACACGCCCTGCGCGCCATTCCTCGAGCATATGCTCGAGGAGCGTGGGGCAAGAGTCAGTGTTTTTTCGCATCCGGTGCTGCTGACCGATGATGCATGGGAGGTGATCATCGTCGCGATGAGGCCCTCGGCCAAACCGCCAATGGACATCAACAGCCTGGGCCGTATTGCCAGGAGATCGCGCCAGGCGCTGCTGGTGCAGTTCAGCGGCGGGATCGACCGCTCGGCAGCCAGCTATTTCGGCCTCAAGGTTTGGCCGCCGAAGCGCCCCAACCGCGGCGAGCTGGGCCTGCCGCTCGAGATACTCGGAGCGGCTCCGGTGATCCGCAGACTGACGGGGGGCCTGAAGGCCGCCGAAGCCGCATATCGCGATGCGGAGTTGGGCGGAGACAGCGTTGGATTTCTCGTGAAGGCAGGATCGCTCGACCGGGAACATGCCTGCACATCGGCCTGAGCGTATTCGTTTCATGGGCCCGGAGGGATCGTTCAAACTTCTGAACCTGAGACGTGGAGGGTGGACCTGAAAGAGGTCCGCCTCCACGTCCGAGCATTGGCGTGCCGGTCGTTCTATTGCCAGGCGCTAATGCATGTCGCGCAAAAGTGTGCAGCGGTTTTGCGAAAACGACATGCATAAAAACAAAGATCTAAAGCGCGTCGCGTGAATCCGTTTCAGCGCGACGCGCTTTAGACCGGGCAGCCTTCAAAGCATCATCTGTCTAAGTTTGTAGGCTACCTCCGTGCGGTTCGTAGCTTTCAACTTTTTCATGATGTTGCGGATATGGACCTTGACGGTGCTCTCGCAGAGGTTGAGCTCATAGGCAATGATCTTGTTGGCCTTGCCTTTCCTGAGCGCCTCCACGACCGCGGCCTCGCGCAAGGTGAACATGCCGGCAAGCGGACGGGCCCCGTTTGCGGTCGAATGGATGACCTCGCGTAGCGCCAGCACGCAGCTGGCGGGCACGAAGATTCCTCCGGCGCGGGCGAGACCGATGGCCTCGGCAGCGACCTTCACCTTCACACTCGTGGGAATGTAGCCACGGGCGCCGCATTCGAGAGCCGCAAGAATCTCCCCTGGCTCGTCGGAATCCACCACGACGATTACTGGCACGGCGCCAACCTCGGAGATGAGGTGCACAAGTTCCGCCCGAACGCTTTGGTCGGTAACCTTTCTGGCCCCGAGAATAACGAGAATGGCGGATGGCTCCGCCCCGCTGGCAATGTGCTGGATCTCGTCAAGAGATCCGACGGCGCTGACGCGCAAAGCCGGATTATGTTCGATAAGGCCTCGAGCAAGGCATTCGCGCTCGAGCGCTCGCTTGTCCACAATTACGACCAGGCCTTCGGTCTGATGTCCGTCTTCGAGAGCGGGCGTGCCGAGCCCGTTCACGTCCGTCAGATGCCCGTTCTGTAACCCCGTCGCGTCCTTCCAAGAATCGGAAATTTGAGCATGTCCCATCGCCTTATTTACTCCTCTCCGCCGCTGACTTTGCTCGCTCCCCCTTTATATCTTGACCCTCGCAAGGCTTGTCAGAGGCATGAACTGATACGCTCGTTCCTACCGTGTGTCGGGCAACTGGTTGTCAACTGAGGAATAGATTCAAGGAGTAGTGCATACGCCGGCCCAACCCACGGACGTATGGCACCCCCGCTCCATTGAGGTAATCCAGCCTCAAATGCATACTACGATGCTGTGGAAAAGGTGCATTAATCCGGGTTAACAATTTGGTAATTATATCTTAGGTGGCTAAATTAGCCGAAAGGATGACAACCTTAAATTGTAGCGAGGCAATTCAGCGTCCCAAAGCTGCGCGCGGGCCTGTCTCGACCTCATGGTGGAGATTTGCGACCCGGAGGAAATGGCGCCACAATTCCAGGAAAACCCATTGACCTCGGCTGCCAGTGTCCCCCACCCAACCGCTGCAGCCGGGGTTTCTTTTTGACCGGCAACTCGAACAAGAACCGCTTCAGACACTCGCCTGTCTTCGATAGCGCGACGCATTGCGAAGTCGCAGGTGCTGGCGCTTACGGCGGTGCACGAACACGCCTCGTTCGCTTACTCGAGCAGGCATTGTCGTTGACAGTCTCGCCAGCGGAAGACGGCCCGGGGCCTCCTGCCCATTGGCTCTATGAACTCTGCCACGCAGTGAATGCCAAGCCTATCGCGAGCGCCATTGTTCCGTACAGAACTGGCAGGGTCTTGGCGCTTAAGCAGAGTAGGGCCGAGGTGGTCCGTGCCGCCGATCCAGGGTTGAGTGGAGACTTCTCCTTCGCAATGGCGCATCGTTGAATTGAAACACCGCCTGCCATACAAGCGCCTCGACTCAATAAATGACCTGAGGAAATCTGCGGATGTCCGAACGCATTGCTGTAATCGGGTTAGGCTATGTCGGCTTGCCGGTAGCTGTCGCGTTTGGAAAGGTTTTCCCAGGAACGATTGCGTTTGATATCAGCGAACGTCGGATCAACGAACTGCGCGACGGCATCGATCGCACGGGAGAGGTCGACGCAACGGCGCTCAAGGAAACGTCGATCGTCCTCACCGCCGACCGAAAGATGTTGAAAGGCGCGACGTTCTTCATCGTCGCCGTGCCGACCCCTATCGATATCAACCGCGCCCCCGATCTTGCTTCTCTGAAGTTGGCATCCGAACTTGTCGGGGAAGCGATTGAGAAGGGCGCGGTCGTCGTCTTCGAATCGACGGTCTATCCAGGCGTGACGGAAGATTTCTGCGGGCCGATCATCGAGCGGATTTCAGGTCTTAGGCACCCTCATGGCTTCACGCTTGGCTATTCGCCAGAACGAGCCAACCCTGGCGATCGTGAACACTCGCTGCAACGGATCGTCAAAGTCGTCTCTGGCGAGAATACCGAGACGCTGGAGCGCGTGGCGGATATCTACGGCCGCATCATCGATGCCGGTGTCTACCGCGCCCCCTCGATCAAGGTGGCCGAGGCAGCGAAAGTTATCGAGAACACCCAGCGCGATCTGAACATCGCACTGATGAATGAACTGGCAATGATCTTCGAGCGGCTCGAGATTCGGACTCAGGATGTCCTCGATGCCGCGTCGACAAAGTGGAACTTTCTTCCCTTCAAGCCGGGTTTCGTGGGTGGCCACTGCATCAGCGTCGATCCATACTATCTGACCGCCAAGGCAGAGGCTGAGGGATACCATCCGCAGATCATCCTCGCCGGTCGTCGTATCAATGACGGGATGGGAGCCTTTGTTGCCCAACAGGTCGTCAAGCAGCTGATCCGCTCGGACATGCCCGTCAAAGGAGCTTCCATCGGCATTCTCGGGCTGACCTTCAAGGAGGACGTGCCGGATTTGCGCAACAGCCGCGTTTTCGACATGGTCAGGGAACTACGGCAGTTCGGCATTGTCCCCAAAGTCCACGACCCGCTTGCCGATGCCGAAACCGCTCGACGCGACCATGGCGAAACAATCCTGCCGATTGAGGAAATAAAAGATTTGCAGGCGCTTGTTCTGGCGGTTCCTCACAAGCAATATCTGGAAGGTGGGAAGTCCCGCATTTTTCAGATGATCAGGCCAGGTGGAACGCTGTTCGACATCAAGTCTGCCTTCAAGCCGAATGAAATTCCTGGCACGATAAGATATTGGAGCCTGTGAGGCTCGGCCCGAATCGACGCTGGGGATAAGCAGTGACATCAAGCAGGCCAATTCTGATCACCGGCGCGGCCGGTTTCATCGGTTTTCATCTCTGTCAGAGACTGCTCTCCGATGGCCGGCAGGTCGTCGGACTCGATTCCATGAACGAGTACTACGACGTCACCCTGAAGCGGGCGCGACTCGACCGGCTGAACGGGTTTCCGAACTTTCGGTTCGAGCATGTCGATCTCACGGAGCGCGACCGTATTTCGGCGCTGTTTCTGTCGGCCGCGCCGGAGGTCGTCGTCAATCTCGCGGCTCAAGCCGGCGTGCGCTATTCGCTGACCAACCCGCACGCCTATGCGGAAAGCAATCTCAGCGGCTTTCTCAATATCCTCGAAGGATGCCGGCACGCCTCGGTTGGCCATCTGGTCTATGCCTCCTCCAGCTCGATCTATGGCGGCAGTACACGAATGCCGTTCTCCGTTCACGATTCTGCCGACCATCCGCTCAGCCTCTATGCGGCAAGCAAGAAGGCCAACGAGCTTATGGCGCACACCTACAGCCATCTGTTCGGACTGCCGACGACCGGACTGCGCTTCTTCACCGTCTATGGTCCTTGGGGACGGCCGGACATGGCTCTGTTCATCTTCGCCAAGGCCATCCTCGCCGGCGAGCCGATCGACGTCTTCAACTATGGCAACATGCAGCGGGATTTCACTTATATCGACGACATTGTTGAAGGCATTGTCCGCGTCATGCGGCAGCCCGCGACATCCAACCCTGATTGGAAAAGTGCCGCGCCGGATCCGGCAACCAGCAACGCGCCGTTCAGGATCCACAACATTGGCGGCAATTCACCCGTTCAACTGAACCGGCTGATCGAAGTGTTGGAAGACGCGCTCGGGCGCAAGGCAAACCGCAACCTGATG
This sequence comes from Mesorhizobium silamurunense, assembly GCF_014843905.1. Lineage (NCBI taxonomy): Bacteria > Pseudomonadati > Pseudomonadota > Alphaproteobacteria > Hyphomicrobiales > Phyllobacteriaceae > Mesorhizobium > Mesorhizobium silamurunense. The sequence goes on from NZ_LPVS01000067.1 coordinate 40,650, forward strand.
CCGATCCAGCCGGGCGACGTTCCGTCAACTTCCGCCGATGTCAGCTCGCTCGAGGAGGCGACTGGATTCAAACCAGGGATTCCGATCGAGATCGGGGTTCCGCGTTTCGTGAAATGGTATCGGGAATTCTATCGGGTATGATCGACAGCTTCGGCGGACGACGGGTGAAAGTCCATGAACGCGCGCTATGATTTCGGCCGCAACTGGTCTGAGCTCGCGGAGCGCTTCGAGCAGGAACACCTGGATCGCGCTTGCGAAGACCTTAGCCGCCTCGTCGGCGATGTGAAGGACAAGACCTTTCTGGATATCGGCTGCGGATCGGGTTTGCACTCGGCGGCCACCCTTCGGCTTGGGGCGGCGAAGGTCCAGGCGCTGGACTACGACACCGACTGCGTCGAGACGACGAAAGCCGTCCTTTCTCGGTTCGCGCCGACGATGATCGTCGTCACCGTCATAGTATACTTTGTTGGCGGGCTGGCCGGCATTCTTGTCGGCCACGACATTCTTGATTCAACGCTGATGATATTCCTGATTTCTGGAACATATCTGGCTTGCGGACGCACCGTGCCGCCGATCGAAAAAAGCTCCTATGACCATGGCCCAGTTCGGCAGTTGGGCTTCACCAAGACCTGAGGCCGGAGCTTCGACCGAAAGCGGTCCCTATGACTGCCGTTCGATATTCAGCGAGCCAGGCGGACAGTTTGTCCGACCACGTGCGGACGCGGCAGGTGCCGCATAACCAATTGCTGGTGCCGTCAATGATGGAGGGGCCGCATCTGCCCCGCGCGTGGTGCAGGGTGGCGAAGGAAGGACAGTTCAGTCGAAGAAGGCCGCATCCTCTTCCCTGAGATACTTCCTGGCCGCTTCGGCGTCGATATCGAGGCCAAGTCCCGGCGCTTCCAGCAGGTCCACCATGCTGTCCGTCACGATCTGCGGCGGCAGGCCGATTACGAGGTCCTCCCACCAGGGGTCGGAAGCGCTCGGATACTCGAAGGCGATGTAGTTGGCGGGCAAGGTGGCGCAGACATTGATCAGCGCGCCGAGGCCGAGCAGGCCGTTCGCGGTACCGTGCGGCGCCATCAGGATCGAGTGCATATAGGCGTGCTCGGCGACCCATTTGAGCTCCGCAATGCCGCCGACATCGGCCGGATCGGGGCCGATGACACGCACCGCCTGCGTCTCGATCAGTTCCTTGAAATTGTGCCGCAGGTAGATCTGCTCGCCAGTATGGATTGGCGTCGAGGTGGAGGTCGTCAGCTCCCGATAGGCCTGCGGATTGACCCACGGCACGTAGTCGCCAGTCAGCATGTCCTCGAGCCACATCAGATTGTACTTCTCGACCGCGCGAGCGAACTTGATCGCATCGGGCAGCATCCAGCCCGGACCGCAGTCGAGCGCCAGACTGACCTTGTCGCCCAGCACTTCCTTCATCGCGATCACGCAGTTGAGCATGTGATTGAAACCGCGCTCGCTGATCACTCCCTGATCCATGGCGCCGTGGTAGCCGGCCTTCTTCTGCGTCACGCCGTAATGGAAGCCCTCGACGGTGTCCTTCATGTTGGAGTGGAACGAGATTCCTTGCTTGATCATGAAGAAGTTCTGCGGCTGCTCCATCATCCATTTGACGTCGGCGGCGTAGTCCTCCGGCCGGTCGCCGGCGCGCTTCTGACGGATCGAGCCGTTGTAGACACGCACCTTGTCGCGCACCTTGCCGCCGAGCAGCTTGTAGACCGGAACGCCGGCCGCCTTGCCGGCGATGTCCCACAAGGCATGCTCGATGGCGGAGACGGCGGCGCCATAGGGCTTGAACGAGCCGCGCTGGCGGATCTTCAGCATCACGCGCTCGACATCGGTCGGGTCCTCGCCGATCAGCGCCTCGCGGAAATGCAGCACAAAGGGCTTGAGGTAGGTCTTGGTGAACTCGACTTCGCCAAGGCCATAGAGGCTCTCGTCGGTCACGATGCGGACGATCGGGTGCTTGCCGATAACAGCACAGCGCAGGTCGGTGATCTTCATGGCGCAGTCCTATTTCACAGACGAGAAAGCTGTCGGCGTGAGCAGCTGGCTGCTTATATTGGCAATGATCTGCCCGTCGCGCTCGGACTCGTCCCGGGCCCTGTGCCATGCCGGATCGGTGACGAAAGTCGCCCATTTCGCCTCACGCTCGGCCAGCGATTCCCAGGCGAGGAAATAGGTGAGGCGATTGCTGCTTTCGCCGATCGCCGTGGTGAAAAAGCCCGGCTTGGCGGATGCCATGCCTCTCCCAGATGGCCAGCGTTTGGTCGGAAAAGCGCTTGAGCAAAGCCGGCAGCCTACCCGGCAGGCAGTCATAGATACGCAGTTCGTAGATCATGGTTTCGTCCGTTTCTTTCTTCGCCTCTCCCTTGGGAGAGGTCGACACGAATGGTCGGTAGTTGGCCCTGCGAGCCTGGGGGAATGAGGGAAGGGGTCTGGGCTAACTCCAGGTCCGGTCCCAGCTATATTCATTGTTCCAATGCTCGGTGGATTGCCATATCCCCGTGACACCCGGTTGCAGGTGCAGCGAGATTACCTCGTCGACCACGTCGTCAATCCCCAGGCCCGGCTTGTCCAGAACAGTGATGAAGCCGTCCCTCACGAGCGGCTTGGGCAGGCCGGTGACGATATCGTCCCACCAGTTGACATCGGCGGAGTGGTATTCGAGCGCCATGAAGTTTTCGGTCGCGGTGGCGACATGTGCGGCGGCCATTGCGGCGATCGGGCTTTCTGCCATGTGGATCGCCATGGCGACGCCGTGGTCCTGCGCCATGTCGCCGATCTTCTTGGTCTCGAGGATGCCTCCGCTGGTGAGCAGGTCCGGGTGGACAATGGAGAGGCCGCCACTCTTGAGCAGAGGCTCGAAGCCCTCCTTAAGGTAGATGTCCTCTCCGGTGCAGATCGGCACGGTGGTGGCGGCCTGCAGCTGCCGGTACTGCTCGGTGTACTGCCACGGGATCACGTCCTCGAGCCAAGCAGGAACGTATTTCTCGATGCGGCGCGACAGGCGTATGCCGTCCTGCAGCGAGATGTGCCCGACATGGTCGATGGCCAGCGGGATCTCGTATCCGATGACCTCGCGAACCTCGTGAATGTACTGCTCGAGCAGGTCGATCCCCTTTTCGGTGAAATGCAGGCCGGTGAACGGGTGCTGCACGTTCTGCGCATCGTAGGCGAGATTGCGGGCCTTGCGCTCCTCGAGCGTGCCGCCACGGGCGCGCGGATTGGCGTGAAACCCTTCGAGCGCGCCGGCGGGTGCGACCACAGCACCCGGGACATGGGCGATCTGCATCAAGCCCAGGTCCATCTTGAGGAAGGTGAAACCGCGCTTCATGCGCTCCTTGAGGCGCTTTCCGGTTTCGGTGCCGCTCGGCTTTTCCGCATCGGTATCGCAATAGACGCGCACCTTCTCCCGAAACCGGCCGCCGAGCATCTGGTAGATAGGGACGCCGTAGGCTTTGCCGGCGAGATCCCACAATGCGATTTCGACCGCCGAGACGCCGCCGCCTTGCCGGCCGTGCCCGCCGAACTGCTTGATGCGGCGAAACAGGCGATCGATGTCGCAAGGGTTCTCGCCAAGCAACCGGCTCTTCAGCATCAGCGCATGGGTGGCGCTGGCGCCGTCGCGCACCTCGCCAAGCCCGACGATCCCTTGGTTGGTGTAGATCTTGAGCAGCGCTGAGGTGAACGGCGCGCCGACGATTTCGGCTACCCGCATGTCGGTGATGCGAAGGTCGGACGGCTTGGAGTTCGTGTTCACCCGATTGAGGGTCTCGCCGGCTCCACTCGTTCTTGGCATGACTTATCCTCGTTCTAGTCGGCGGGGGTATTCCCGCACGCGAGCCGACATAGAGCGCGTTGCTAGCTCAGCTCAATCTCATGGGCCTGAAGGTAGTCGTGGTTCATCTCGACACCGAGACCGGGTTTCGACGTCAGCTTGAGGCTGCCGTTCGAAACATCGAGCGGTCTGTCGATGAGATGATCGTATTTGCCCAGGTTCCACTCCGACGTTTCGAGTTTGTAGAAGTTGGGAACGGTCATCATCACCTGCGCTCCCGCAACCACGTTGATTGGACCCGCGGCGTCATGCGGCGAGACCGGGACGTAGTAGGCTTCGCATAGGGCGGAAATCTTCTTGAGCTCGGTAATGCCGCCGGTCCAGGTGACGTCCGGCATGATGTAGTCGGCGAGCTTGTTCTCGAGTACCGGCACGAAATCCCACTTCGTGTGGCCGCGCTCGCCCCACGAGATAGCGGCGCTGACCTTCTCACGCACCTGCTTGAGGGCGTTAAGGCTCTCGGGCGGGCACGGCTCCTCGAACCAGTCGATCTGGCCGGCTTCCTCGAGGCTTCGACAGAGGCGAATGGCGGTCGGAACGTCGAAGCGGCCGTGCGCATCGATGAGAATGTCGACATCAGGGCCCGCCGTTTCGCGGATCAGAGCCGTGAGCTCGGCCGCTTCGCGCTCGTCCTTGCGGGTCATGCTGCCATCGAGGTAGCCGTCCCGCCGTTCGCGCGACAGGCCATCGGCGATGCGGCCCTGGTGGGGGAAAGGATCGAACTTGAGCGCAGTGTGTCCGGACTGGACGATGTCCTGAATTTCCCGGACCACAGCTTCCTTGCTGGTGAATTTGGCCTGGTTGGGGTGGGTGTAGAGGGCGATCTCATCGCGCACTGATCCGCCCAGCAACTCGTAGATCGGCTTGCCGAGGACTTTGCCGCGGATGTCCCAGAGAGCTATGTCGATGGCGCTCACGCATTCGACGGCGGCGCCGCGGCTGCCCATGTAGGTGAAGCTGCGGAAGATCTTGTGCCAGAGATATTCGATACGCGCGGGATCCTCACCTGTCATGGCGGCACCGATCTGCCGCAGGATCGTGCAGAGAGCGCGGTTGGCCAGCTTTGTTGTGGTGGTGATTTCTCCCCAGCCGCTCACCCCCTCGTCGGTCGTCACTTCGACGAACAGGTACTCTCCCCAGTAAGAAGCAGCGGACTTGATCAGCCACGGCCGTATGCTCGTGATTTTCATCTCAACTACCTTTGTCTGAATGGCCGGGCTGAAGATGTTCCGGACCGGGTGTTCTATCCGGCCCGTGCGGCGTTGCGGGCCCGCATATGTTCGAGGATGTGCCGGCCGGAGCCCTCGACATGGCGGGCAACGAGTTCGGCCGCCTTGTCGGCATCTCCCGCCTTTACGAGCGCGATGAGCTCGCGGTGCTCGCGAATGATCGCGGCACGTCGCGCGAGGGTGAAATCGAAACGCCGGCTCACGGCTCGCAGCACTTCCCGATGCTTCCACCAAAGCTCGGCGGCATGGCGGTTGTAGTGCCGCTGGTACATCACGGTGTGGAAGGCGGTATCCAGCTCACTATGCCTGAATGTGTCGGCAAAGTTGTTCTCTTCGATCAGGCCCTGGATACGTTCGAGTTCGGCGATGTCCTCGCCGGTGGCCATGTTCACAAACCAGCGCGTCAGGGCCGGCTCGATGAGAACGCCGATCTCGTAGATATCGCGGACAAATTCCTGATCTATAGGCCGGACGCGCGCGCCCCGGTTGGGGGCAAAGATGACAAAGCCCTCGCCGCGCAACAGCTGCAGGGCCTCGCGCACGGGGTTGGTCGAGGTGCCGTGGCGCCGGGCGAGATCGGTGACCACAAGGCGTTCGTTGGCGGCGAGCCGCCCCTCAATGATGTCTTCCCTGATCAGTTCGTAAAGCGAGGCGCCTTCGCTGGAAGCCCCTATGGGGTCAATTCCCGCAGGTGGTTTGGCTTTAAAATCGGTTGGTTCGGCCAAGGCCCCGCTCCCTGGATTAATACACACTCTATCCGATTATCATGCAAAGTTTCGGTAAACAATGTACGATCCAACGCGTTGACAGACAATTCACGATCTGAAAACGTACAATATGGCCGATGGGATACACGAAGCAGATGCCCCGCGGCCGAACGAGCAAGGACCGCTTGCCTCGGAGCGAAGCGGCGTGGGAGAGAACCTGGAGGATACCTATGACGAGGATTACACTCGGCGGTGCCGTCCTGCGCGGCGCTGTCTCCACTGCTTTAGTGGCATCGTTGATGTCGGCACCGGCGCTGGGCGCGCCGCCGGTCGACTTGAGCAAGTGGTCGCCGGAATATGTGCGCTCGATTGCGGGCACGCAGGATTTTGACACGGCGGGCGATTGCGCCAAGGTCACCCCGCTCGACTACAAGGGGCGACTGACTTTCTGGTACCAGGGCGTATTCGAGGGCGACCCCGACCTCCTGCGCCAATACTACAAGGATTTCTTCGCAACCTTCCGCAAGACATATCCGAACATCCAGCTCGAGGAACAGGCCCTCACCTACAACGACCTCCTCGACAAGTTCCGCACGGCGCTCCTAGGCAATGCAGCGCCGATGGCGGTCCGCCTGCAAATCCTGGGTGGTACCGAGTTCGCCTCGAAGGGCTATCTGCAGCCGCTCAAGCCCGAGGATGTGGGGTATTCGACCGAGGATTTCTGGCCCGGCGCCCTGAAGGCCGTTACCTGGGACGGCGTGACCTACGGCATTCCAACCAATAACGAGACGATGGCTTTCATCTGGAACGCCGACATCTTCAAGCGTGCGGGCCTCGATCCGGACAAGCCTCCGGCAACCTGGGACGACGTCGTGAAGTATTCCAAGCAAATCCACGACAAGCTCGGCATTGCCGGTTATGGCCTCGTAGCTCGCAAGAACGCCGGCAATACGCCCTATCGCTTCATGCCACAGCTGTGGGCCTATGGCGGCGGGGTCTTCGACGAAGCCACGGCGAACCCGACCTATAAGCAGATCGAGCTCGACAGCCCGCAGAGCAAGGCCGCGCTGCAGGCCTCCTACGACATGTATGTTCGGGACAAATCGGTTCCGGTTTCGGCACTCACGAACCAGCAGGCCGATAACCAGCCGCTGTTCCTGGCCGGCCAGCTCGGCATGATGATCTCGCACCCGTCCGACTACAACGTCATGCTCGACCTGCAGAAGAAGGCGACGGGCACCGACAAGGACAAGGCGCAGACGGTCATCGACAACATGCGCTACGGGCTCATTCCGACCGGCCCCGACGGCAAGCGGGCGGTGGTGTTCGGTGGCTCGAACATTCACATCCTGAAGCCCGAATATGTGGAGGGCGGCAAGGTAGACGAGCCGGCGGCAAAGGCCATCATCTGCATGTGGACGAGTCCCGAATGGTCGCTGAAGATGGCCTATGCCGGATCGAACCCGGGCAACCTTAACGGCTTCAAGACCAAATGGATGAAGGAGCGTCTGGACAACATAAAGTTCCTCGATGTCACGACTTCGATGCTGCCATACGGCATCCCGTTCCCAGCCCTGCCGCAGTCTCCCGAGATCATGAACATCATCGTCCCAGACATGCTGCAGAATGCCCTAACCGGAGCGATGACCGTCGACCAGGCAGCGGACGATGCCGCCAAGAAAGTAAAAGACCTGATGGGCGGCGGACTCTAGCCGAAGCCTGACCTGCGATCCGACCGGCTGCGCCGCGAGCGTGGCCGGTTCGCTCCGAAAAACAAGGCACGCCAAAGTGACGATCGCGACCGGCCAGAAAGAGGCTAGGCGAGAATTGCAACCCGGTAGCTCGCGCCTGCTGCGCAATATCTGGGAGCATCGCGCTGACTACGCGTACGTCCTCCCGGCGATCGTCGTGATGCTGATCGTCATTGCCTATCCAATCTACTACACGATCGAGCTGTCGTTCTTCAATACGCCGCCTGGCCTGCAGCTCCGGGACAAGAATTTCATCGGTCTCGATAACTACACGGCCATTCTCACCAGCGAGGTGTTCTGGAAGGTCACCTGGAACACTCTTATCTGGACGCTGGGATCCACTTTCATCTCCTTTGTCCTGGGCTTTGCCACCGCGCTGGCGCTCCATCGCGACTTTATCGGCCGTGGTGTCCTGCGCGCTATCCTGATCATTCCCTGGGTCATCAGCGCGGTCGCCGCCTCCTATATCTGGAAGTGGATCTACCATTCGGATTTTGGGATCATCGGCGCGGTGCTGGTCGAACTCGGATTGGCCGACCGACCGCCGAACTTCATCGACAGCGTCGGCACGGTGCTGCCCTCCCTGATCGTCGTCAATATCTGGCGTGAGTTTCCGTTCGCCATGATCATGATGATGGCCGGCCTGCAGACAGTCCCCGACCAGTTGCTGCGCGCCGCAAAAGTCGACGGAGCCAATGCATGGCAGCGCTTCTGGCACGTAACTTTCCCGCACTTGAGAAATGTCTCGACGGTGACGATCCTGCTGCTGGCAGTGGCCAACTTCAATTCCTTCATCATCCCCTGGATCATGACCGGCGGCGGCCCGTCGAACGCATCGCATATCTGGATCACCCACATTTATGAGCTTGCCTTCGGCCGCCAGCGCTGGGGCGTGGCATCGGCCTATTCGGTGCTTCTGTTCCTCATCCTGATGACGCTCGGCTACTTCTACGTCCGTGCGCTCGGCGGCAACGAGAGGAAGGATGGGAGCGCATGAGCACGATTGCCGAGACAGCCCCTCGGGACCAGACCAGTCGCCGCATGCGCGTCGACGGATGGCGGTGGGGCGGGCGCGTCTTCCTGGTGTTCATGCTGCTTTACACCGCGTTGCCGATGATCTGGATGCTGCTCACCTCGATCAAGTCCGGCTTCGCGGCGATGCAATTCCCGCCGCAATGGTGGCCCGATCAGCCTACCCTTGCCAGTTACCAGAAGCTGCTCGATCCGCAGAACAGCGTCGGCCAGGACTTCCTCCGCTTCTTCTGGAACAGCCTTTTCGTTTCCACCGCCACGACGGTCCTTTCGGTGATCGTGGCGGTCCCCGCGGCCTACGCTTTTTCGCGCTTCACCTTCCCGGGCCGGAACTTCCTGTTCTTCGCCGTATTGCTGCGCAACATGTTCCCGGCGGTGATCTTTCTCGTGCCGCTCTTCATCCTGATGCGCGCGATCGGGCTGGTTAACACGCATGGGTCGCTTGTGCTCACCTACCTCACTTTTGGACTGCCGCTGGCGATCTGGCTGCTCAAGGGCTTCTACGACAACATCCCGATCCAGCTCGAGCAGGCGGCGCGCATCGACGGAGCGACGCGGTTTCAGGCCTTCATCTTGATCGTGATGCCGCTCTCTGCGCCGGGAATCATCGCCACCGCCATCTATTCCTTCATCGGCGCGTGGAACGAGTACATCTACGCCTACACCTTCCTCTCCAAGAACGAGCAGTTGACCCTGCCGGTCGGCATCCAGCGCTTCTTCTCGGAAAATACCACGGACTTTCCAGGCCTGATGGCGGCCAGCTTTATGATGAGCGTGCCCGTCGTGGTCCTCTTCCTCGTCCTGCAACGATACTTCGTACGCGCCCTTACAGAAGGCGCGGTCAAGCACTAGGGAGTTGCCGATGGCCCACGTGGTCCTCAAAGATCTCGTCAAGACCTACGGCGGTTTCAAAGCCGTCAACGAGGTTTCACTGACGGTCAATGACGGCGAGTTCGTTGCGCTCGTCGGCCCTTCGGGGTGCGGCAAGACAACCACGCTCAATCTCGTCGCGGGCCTGACCTCAGTCACATCGGGCGACATATTCATAGGCGACCGGGTGGTCAACGACCTCGACCCCAAGGACCGGGACATCGCAATGGTGTTCCAGAACTACGCGCTCTATCCGCAAAAGTCGGTCTATATGAACCTCGCCTTCCCGCTGCAGATGCGCAAGCTGCCCAAGAACGAGATCGACAAGAAGGTCAGGGAAGCGGCGCGAGTGCTCGACATGACCCAGCTGCTCGAGCGCAAGCCGCGCGAACTTTCGGGCGGTCAACAGCAGCGCGTGGCCCTCGGCCGCGCCCTCGTTCGAGATCCGGCGGTGTTCCTGATGGACGAACCGCTCTCCAATCTCGACGCAAAGCTGCGCGTGCAGATGCGATCCGAAATCAAGCGGTTCCATCAGGATTTGAAGGCAACGATCATCTATGTGACGCACGACCAGCTCGAGGCCGTGACCATGGCGGACAGGATGGCCGTGATGAACGGCGGCTTCCTGCAGCAATACGATTCGCCGGCGCAAGTTTTCGCCCATCCGGTAAACATGTTCGTCGCGAGCTTCGTCGGCAGCCCGGCGATGAGTCTTATTCCGCTGGAGGCATCGACGGCAAACGGCGACACCGTTCTGACGAGCGCGGAAGGCTGGAGCCTCGCGCTGTCGCAACCCAACGCGCGCAAGGTGCAGGGGGCGACCACCAGGAAGGTCGTCCTCGGTGCGCGACATTCGACGATCAAGCTGCACAAGAGCGCGGTGCCCGGCTCCATTCCGGCCAAGGCCTATACGGTGGAACCGACCGGAGACGTCACCTTTGTGCAGGCGTTCCTCTTCGGCGCCATCGTCAACATCAGCGTGTCTCCCAACATCGCCGTCACACCCGACGAGCAGATCTGGCTCGAGTTCGACCAGGAGCGCATGCACCTGTTCGACGGCGAAACTGAAATGGCCCTCAGGGCCAACTGACGCCGGCGGACGCGTGTGGAACGTGGCTTGAATGATAACGAAGCTTAAGATCACCGCGATAAAGCCCTATCCGGTGTGGGTGGGAATTCGCAATCAGATGCTCGTCAAGGTCGAGACCGACCAAGGCATCTTCGGCTGGGGCGAGAGCGGCTTGAGCGGTCGCGAGAAGGCCGTGGCCGGCGCGATCGAGCACTATCGCGAGTTTCTCATCGGCCGCGACCCGATGCAGATAGGCCGGATCTGGCAAGAAGTTTATCGCAGCCAGTACTTCGAAGGCGGGCGCGTTCTGCAGGCGGCGATCTCCGCCATCGACATTGCCCTTCACGACATCAAGGGCAAGGCGCTGGGGGTGCCGGTCTACGAGCTGCTGGGCGGCAAACAGCGCGCCCGCATCCCCACCTTCGCCTCGACCGGAGACGAGGCCGAGGGCGATGTTGCCATCGAACGAGCCCGCGAACTGCGCGCACAGGGATGGCAGGCGATCCGCTTCTTCCCCGTCGGGCAAAGCAGCAGGGACATCTTCGAGCCGCGCGAGTCGATAGGCGTTACCGCGGGTATGCTGAACAAGGCGCGCGAGGCGCTTGGCGACGACGTCGTCCTCGGCATCGACTATCACCATCGGCTGTCGGTGGCCGAGGCGGCGAGCTTTTGCAACAAGCTCGACCGCGGCGTGCTTGATTTCCTAGAGGAGCCCATTCGGGACGAGACACCGGAGGCCTACGAATCCCTGCGTACGATGACCGACATCCCGTTCGCCATCGGCGAGGAATTCGCCAGCAAGTGGCAGTTCCTGCCCTACATCGAGCGCGGCATCCATCAGTTCAACCGGCTTGACGTCTGCAATGTCGGCGGGCTCACCGAGGCGATGAAGGTCGCTGGCTGGAGCGAGGCGCATTATGTGGACCTGATGCCGCACAATCCCCTTGGTCCGGTGTGCACGGCCGCGACCATGCATCTCGCCGCGGCGGTGCCGAACTTCGCGTGGCTCGAGACCAGGGCGCCCGAAATGAAGCTGGGCTTCGACAATTCCGAGTTCTTCCCGGTACAACCCCGGCTCGACGGCGCCGACTATCCGGTCAGCGACCTGCCGGGACTGGGCGTCGAGATCAACGAGGCGGCGATCCAGGCGCAGAGTTTCCGCTTCTGGGAAGCGCCTCACCTCAAGCGCCGCGATGGTTCTGTTACGAACTGGTAGTTCAATTTCAGGAGTCCACAATGACGCACACTCCCGACATCACCCGGCCGCCCAGAGACCTGATCGACGCGCTAAGGGAGATCGGCGCCGCGACGGTTGCCGGCACCCTTGGCCACATGGGTTTCCGCAATCCGCACATGGTCGGTCCGGTGGCGCAGAACCACGGGAAGTCGATCGTCGGGCCGGCGCTGACGCTGCAGTTCCTGCCGCAGCGGCCGGACCTCTTCACCGAGGGAGAATATGCCGATCCGGAAACGCAACTGCACCGGCACGTGCTCTATCACGCGCGGGAGGGCGACGTGGTCGTGGTCGACGCGCGCGGCGACATGAGCTCGGGCGTCTTCGGCGATATGATGTCGACGTATTTCAAGGGCAGAGGCGGCGCGGGCATCGTCATCGATGGCTGCATGCGCGACAGGCCCAATGTCGAGAAGCTCGATCTGCCGCTATGGCTGCGCGGCTGGACGCCCAACTATCATGTTCAGACCAGCATCTATCCAAACGCCGTCAACGTTCCGATTGCCTGCGGCGGTGTCACGGTGATCCCCGGCGACATCATCGTCGCCGACGATGACGGGGTGGTGGTGGTTCCAGTCGCAATGGCCCCGAAGGTAATCGAAGAAGCGAAAAAGCATCACGATTGGGAAGAGTTCTCGCGAGAGAAGCTCATGCAGGGCGCGCCGTTACAACGCTACTATCCGCTGCATGACGATGCCCGCGGGGAATACGAGGAGTGGCGCAAAGCAAACCGCTAACCCAAGTTAGCGGATTGATTACCTTGCAGCGGGCGGCAGCTCTTCTGGCGGTATCGCCGGGAGTCGGATTTTCGCCGTCGAACGTCCGCTTTCCGGTCTGGCAGTCGGGATCAGGCGCAGAGCTGCCGGTCAACGCCTGCAACCCGACCAGGTATTTACGCTTTGTACCTGGAGCGGCGCGGCTTCAACCAGAACCGGAGACCCGCTCCAAGACCTCCACTTCCTGCTCTGGACTAGCCGTGCCGGATTTCCGTGCCGAGCACCTTCAGGCATTCCCGGATGAAGGCTGCAAGAGCGGTCCAGCCTTTGGCCGAAACCATTGTGCCGTCGACATATGCCTCAGTTGGCGACAGGTCGATGTAGGTGCCGCCGGCGAGCGTCACTTCCGGCTCGCAGGCCGCCAGCGCACCGACCTTTTTTCCGCGGACGACGCCGTCGACCGCGATCAGGATCTGCACGCCGTGGCAGATCGTGAAGATCGGCTTCCGGGTTTCGTGGAAATGGCGCACCATCGCCTGAACGCGCTTGTCGGTGCGGATGTACTCCGGTCCGCGCCCGCCGGCGCAATAGACGGCGTCGTACTGATCGAGCTGCTTCTCCGCGTCGGAGAACGTCTTATTGATCAACGCGTAATGACCGAGCTTCTCGGTGTAGGTCTGGTCGCCCTCGAAGTCGTGGAGCGAGGTCTTGATCAGGTCGCCGGCATTCTTGTCGGGGCAAACGACGTGGACGGTGTGGCCGACTGCCTCCATCGCCTGTTGGTATACGAAGATCTCGTATTCCTCGGTGAACTCACCGGTCAGCATCAGTATCTTCTTGGCTGGCATGACTTATCCTTTCGATTTTGGAGATGCCAAGGCGCGGGCGCGCCTTGGCTGTCGCAAGTTGGGAGCCGTTACTCGAAGGCGGGCAGGAGCCGGTCCCGCGAATTCTCGATGTGCGCGCGCATCGCCTTCTCGGCGGCGTCCGCATCGCCCGCCGCGAAAGCAGCGAGAATTGCCTCGTGCTCATCCAAGGCTTCTTCGGTGACGCGCGAATGGTACATCAGGCGGAAGATGTGGAAGTGGGTATGCTGGTGGTTCAGCGTCTCGCGGATGAGCTCGTTCTGCGCGAACTCCATGATCTTGTCGTGAAAGATCGCGTCCTGCCGTGCGAAATTGGCATAGCGCAGGCGCTCATCCTTCCCCACTCGCCGCGCCATGACGCCGGCCGCTTCCCGCAGGGCTGCAAGACGCTCCTCATCCAGCGCTGCCGTAGCCTTGGCCGCAGCGGCGGGTTCCAACAGAAGGCGCAACTCGTAGAGTTCGTCGAACCGGCGCCGGGTGATCTGCGGGGCGGCGCGATAGCCGATCAGATGGGTCTTCACCACCAGCCCCTCGCCTTCCAGCCTGCCGAGGGCTTCGCGGATAGGCGTGTGAGAGACGTTGAACTCCCTGACCAGATTATCGACGGTGATCCGCGACCCCGGGGGGATCCTCAGCGACATCAACTGCGCGAAGATCGCTTCATAGACATCCCCGGCGAGACTGGCTCGCTGGATGCGGCCGCTTGGGCGGGCTTCGTTATCGACGGTCAGATCGGGGTCTTGCATCGCTTTTGCCTCTTGACAGGAGCAAGCCCTAACATGATGCTCTGGCCAATTCAATACTATATCCTATACGATTTTATAGAGGATACGAACGATGGGCTAGGAAGCCTTTATTGCATTACGGTTCGGACCGGCACGAAAGCTGAGCCAGGGAACTCGTTTAGGCCAGGCTCGGCGGCGGACGCGGCACTTAGCCAATCAATCTGTTTTGAAAGATCTCAGTCCATGACCTTGTTTGCAGCCGCGCGCCTGCCGCGCGAAATTCTCTTCGGCAAAGGCCAGCGCCATGCGCTGCCTGCCATTGCCAGCCGCTATGGCCGGCGCGCATTCATCTGCACCGACGAACGCCTCGCCGGGATGTCCGAGTTCACTGAAATCCTCGCTGGATTGGAAGCTGCCCGGGTCGACACGCTCGTCTACGATCGAACCTTGCCCGAGGTGCCTCGCGACAGCGTCGGCGCTTGTATTGCGGAAGCGAAGAGCTTCAAGCCGGATATGGTGATCGGCGTTGGGGGCGGCAGTTGCCTCGACATGGCCAAATGCGCCGCACTTCTGCTCAGCCATGGCGGCAAGCTCCAGGACTACTATGGTGAGTTCAAGGTGCCGGGCTCCCTTCCCTTGATTGCGGTGCCGACCACGGCCGGCACCGGCTCCGAAGTGACCCCGGTCGCCGTGATCTCGGACCCGGAGCGGACGCTCAAGGTCGGCATCTCCAGCCCGCATCTCATTGCCGCGGTTGCGCTTTGCGATCCAGACCTGACGGCGACCTGCCCGCCCTCCCTGACGGCCATCGCCGGTGCCGACGCGCTGACGCATGCGATCGAAGCTTTCACTGCGGCAAAACGCGGTGCCGATGCCGATCTGCCGCAACAGCATGTCTTCATCGGCAAGAGCGCATTGACCGATCATTTCGCCCTGCTGGCAATCAGGCTTTTGGGCCGCAGCCTCGAAGCGGCCTATCATGACGGAGCGAACGAGAACGCGCGCGCCGACGTCATGATGGGGGCGTTGGCCGCCGGCTGCGCCTTCGGCACCGCGGGAACCGCCGCTGCCCATGCCGTGCAGTATCCGGTCGGCGCGCTCACCCACACGCCGCACGGACTGGGCGTCGCGACGATGCTCCCCTATGTGATGAGCTACAATCTTTCGGCCGCAACGGAAGAGATTGCCGAACTCGGCGGCGCTCTCGGCGTGCCTCGCCAGGATCGCGACGCCGATCAGCTGGCAGATGCCACGATCAAGGAAGTTGCGCGACTCTTCAAGGCCATCGGCATTACACGGACGCTGGCTGATCTAGGCCTTCCCGAGGATAAGATCGACTGGACGGCCGAGCAGGCGCTAGGCATCGACCGGTTGATCAAGAACAATCCCCGCCCATTCGACTTGGCCGCGATGCGGCGCCTGGTCAGAGCTGCTTATGACGGCGACATGGCCGCCGCAGCAATTGTGAGGGACGGAGCCCGAGTCAAATGAACATCTCCCCAGAGCTATTCGACCAGGATTCTGACATGTCTGACTACATTCCGTTTTCGCACGGGCTCTATATTGACGGGAAATGGCGACCCTCGTCCGACGGCCGCGTCATCGAGGTGGTCGATCCTTCGACCGAGGCCGTGATCGCGGCGGTTCCCGATGCCACGCTCGCCGACGCTGCTGCCGCCGTCGATGCGGCCGAGAAGGCGGCAACAGGCTGGCGCGATACCCCGCCGCGCAGGCGATCAGAGATCCTGAGGCGCTGCTTCGAGCTTATGACCGAACGGGCGGAGACTCTGGCCGCGCTGGTCTCCCTGGAGAATGGCAAGGCGCTGCGCGACGCGCGCGGCGAAGTCGCCTATGCGGCCGAGTTCTTCCGGTGGAACGCCGAGGAAGCGGTTCGTATCAGCGGCGAGTTCGGCCTTGCGCCGTCCGGCGCAAACCGGATCGTGGTCGACTACCTGCCCATCGGCATTTGCATTCTGATCACGCCGTGGAATTTCCCGGCAGCGATGGCGACACGCAAGATCGCGCCGGCGCTTGCAGCCGGCTGCACCGTGATCCTGAAGCCCGCCAGCGAGACGCCGCTGACAGCCTACGCACTTGCCGCTCTCTACGAAGAAGCCGGCGTGCCGCCTGGTGTCGTCAACGTTATCACCACCTCCAATCCAGGCCCGGTGGCGGCGGCCATGCTTGCTGATGCGCGGGTGCGGAAGCTTTCGTTCACCGGCTCGACCGGCGTTGGCCGCGTGCTTCTTGCCGAAGCGGCAAAACACGTCATCTCCTGCTCGATGGAGCTTGGCGGCAATGCGCCGTTCATTGTGTTCGATGATGCCGATCTGGAGGCAGCCCTCGATGGCGCGATGGTCGCGAAGATGCGCAATGCCGGCGAGGCCTGCACGGCCGCTAATCGGCTCTACGTGCAGGCGGGCATCCATGACGCTTTCGCGGAAGGGCTGCGCAAACGCATGGCAGCGCTCAATATCGGCCCGGGCACAGACTCAGAAACCGAATGCGGGCCGATGATCACCAGGAAGGCTGTCGACAAGATCGATCGGCTCGTCCAGGACGCGGTTGCCCGCGGCGCGAAAGTTCTGTGCGGCGGAGCTGCCTCTGAAGGCAGAGGCTACTTCTATCCGCCAACTGTGCTTCGCGACGTACCGGCTGACGCGGCAATGGCGCATGAGGAGATATTCGGCCCCGTGGCTCCGATCAGCCGCTTCGAACACGAGGCGGAAGCAATCGCGAGGGCGAACGATACCGAATACGGCCTGGCCGCCTACATCTACACGCGCGACCTGGCGAAAGGCATGCGTGTGGCATCGAAGATCGAGTCCGGCATGATTGCGCTCAATCGTGGCCTGATGTCGGATCCGGCGGCGCCCTTCGGCGGCGTCAAGCAGAGCGGGCTGGGGCGAGAAGGCGGCCAGAAGCACGGCATAGCCGAGTTTATGGAGGCGAAGTACATCGCCGTGACGATCTGAGCAGACAGATGCCGAAAGATCCGTTCCGCATTCGTGATCACGTCGCCGAGTTCGACGACATCGTAGCCGAGATCGTCCGCCGCAGCGCAGAGACCAGGGCGAGAGTTCCGATGGTCGCCGATGTCGCCTATGGGCCGGACAGCACCGAAACCCTCGACCTGTTCTTCCCTGAAGGCAAACGAGATCGCCTGCCGGTGCACATGTTCATTCACGGCGGCTACTGGCGCATGTTCTCCAAGCGCGACTATTCCCATGTCGCCGAGACAGTCACGAATGCGGGAGCGATCGCGGTCATCGTAGACTATGCGCTGATGCCCGCGGTGAGGATGGCTAGGATTGTCGACCAGGTACGCCGCGCCAGGCAATGGGTGCATGACCACATCGCAAACCACGACGGTGATCCCGGCCAGCTAACCGTTAGCGGCCATTCCGCCGGCGCGCATCTCGCGACGATGCTTTTCGATGACGACAGCAGGCCTTCAGGCATCAAAGGTGCTCTCCTGCTCGGGGGCATTTACGATTTGAAGCCGTTGCAAGCGTCTTTTCTTGCCGCCGAGATCGCGATCACCGATGAAGAGGTCCAGCGGTTCTCGCCGATCGATCATCGCTTCGATCATCCGTGAGCGTCAAGATTTCTGTTGGGGCGGACGAAACGCCGCCCTTCCACGGTCAAGCCGC
The DNA here is from genome assembly GCF_014843905.1 of Mesorhizobium silamurunense. Classification (NCBI taxonomy): domain Bacteria; kingdom Pseudomonadati; phylum Pseudomonadota; class Alphaproteobacteria; order Hyphomicrobiales; family Phyllobacteriaceae; genus Mesorhizobium; species Mesorhizobium silamurunense. Next base: position 58,355 of record NZ_LPVS01000067.1, read on the forward strand.
GACTTTCGCAGAAAGTCTCGAAAAGCAAGGGCTGGTCGTCTCGCGCACGAGCCTTGCAGCGGCCAATCATATGAGCAGCGTCCGTGACCTTGGCTTGGCCGGCACGCAGGCGGCGGCATTGTTGGCTCGTGTGCTGGCCATGTGAAAGGCCCACATGGCCGGAGGTCGGCAGATCCGCTTTCGGGAAGCGGCAGAGCCTGCCTCTACGGACGACATGAGGCGCAAAGCTGCCCTCCAATTGCCACGGGCGGAAGTCGATAGCGCAGACTCAGATCGGTAGAGCGCCCTGCTCGGGTTGCTTGCTTCCCAACACGCATCACACGCTTCGGTTTCGACCACTCGCAGGTCGATTCGTGACGCTTGCGGAGATGTATGTGCAGGGCGTGTCGGCCAGGAAGGTCAAGGCGACCACGGAAGAGCTGGATCATTGCAGTCATTTCTACGGTCTGGTCCATTCACCAAAACAAGATGGGGTGGAACGGCTCCCGCTGCCGTTGACGGCATTCCGACGGTTGGAAGGGGTGCTGTCGCAGCGACCCCACGATACAGGAGCCGTCCACGGAGGACATCGCTAGTCCAAAGGCGACAGAGAGCATTGCCGCTTTTTGTTCAGTGTCGTGTTTACCTCGTTCGCAAGTCTATTGGGCGACCTGGGACACAGCTGACATCAGCTCCTGCGGGCTTGGCGCCGCAAACATGTATCGCCCACCCTCTGGAACCTCCGTGAAGCTCCAACGGACGATCCCCTGCCGGTCCAGTAGGAACTGACCGATCAGTTGTCCGTGTCCCGTTGCCATCATCTGCTCGTCGGCTTCGGTCACTTCGTAATGGTCCCTCTTGTCGAGGAATTCGCTGGCCGCAAAAGGATCCATTGGACCGGGCAACTCGCCTGGTACGTCGACCCGCATATCCTTTGCCACTGCCATCGAGACCTTGTACGGCCAGTTCGTCTCGTTTTCGGTGAATTCGAGATTGGGCAGTCCAAAAGCACGATGTGAAGCGCGTTCAGGGTCGGAGGCCGCGAGCAGATTAGGCATCGGGTGGTAGCGGAAATAGAGACGCGCCCGCTCGATCGGCGTGTTGACGACCGTCAGGCTCCCCACGCCCTTTTCGCGCAGCTCCGGATCAAGCCGCGCCTGGGCGGCGATATGGCGCCGGCAAAACGCACAATGCAGACCTCGAAACAAGCCGACCAGCACCGGCTTTTGTCCGCGAAAGTCGTCAAGCGCGATCTTGCCTTCCTGGGTAATGGCGTCGAGTACCACGTTTGGAGCACGATCGCCCGGTTGAAGCGGTACCAAGTCAATACGCGCGGACATTTCCACCTCCCACCCCGGCTAGTCGAGAAAAGGCAGCACCACAAGCGCTTCCGGGTCGAGCCCGTGCTGGGCGCATATACCCTGCGCCAGGGAAAAGTAGCGTTCGGCCTCGGCCAGATTGTCGAGGTCGAGACTAAGCGTTGCAAGACCATCATAGCACGGAAACAGCAGTTGGGGTTCGCCCGTTTCGCGGGCTACGTCCAGTGCTTCGTTGAACAAGCCAACCGCCAGTTCCGGACGGCCGTTGCACTGGTGGATCTGCCCAAGCACGATCAACGGCACCGGCAGGTGCTCGCGCTGGTCGAGCGCGCGGTCGATCTCGATGGCCTTCTCGGCAGCAGGCACGCCCTCCGTTGGACAGCGATCCGTGAAAGTACAGCAAGCGACCGCCAGATTGGCAAGCAGGCGCGCCTGGAAACCCAAATCACCAATATGGCGCGCCACTTCAAGACCGCGCCGACAGACCTCCATCGCCTTTGCCGGATCGATTGTCGTGTAAAGCACGCCGAGATTGGTGTAGCCGCGGCAGGCCGTGCCCAGCAGACCGGCTGCTTCGGCCAATTCAATGCTACGCTCAATCTGACGCACGGCTTCATGGTTTCGCCCAAGGCGAGCCAGCGCAACAGCCTTGGTATTGAGTGCCTCGGCGGTCACAAGAGTGGCATCACGCCCCACCTCGGAGACATGCTCTGTTGTCAGAGCGCGTACGCAATCCAGCGCCGCGTCTGCCCATTTTGCCGCGAGAGCGTGATCTCCGCTACGGAACGCCTGTCGGCCACGTTCTTGCCAGAGATGCGCCTGCTCGACCGGGGCATCCGCGCCATCGAGAAGCGCTGCCGCTTCGGCATAACGGGATTCCGCGTTGTCCCGCTTGCCGACGTCCCAGAACAGCCGACCGATCTTACGCAAAACTCGCGCCGAAGCGACGCGATCGGCCGACTCGCGGTATGCCTGCAATACCATCTCGTAGTGCTGGTGCGCGATCTCGCGGCGGCCCAGCGGGCCGCTCAAATCGGCAATGCGCTCTGCAATTGCCAGTTTGAGCGGTGTTTGCCCGACCGCGCCCAACGCAGTCATTGCTCGTTCGTAGAAACGAAGGGCGTCGTCGTTGGCATATATCATGCGAGCGCGATCGCCCGCCGCCTGCAGGTAATGCGCGCCCCTCTCCCGCTCAGCGCTCTGTGCGAAATGATGACCGAGCACGGTCAAATCCTCGAGCCGTTCCGGCTTGTCGCCGTACAGTTGCTCCAAGGCAGCACCGACCCGCCCGTGGATGTCGGTCCGGCGCTGCAGGAGCAGATTCTGGTAGATCACGTCCTGCAGCAACGTTTGCGTAAAGCGGTAGCTTTGCGACGAGACCGAGCCTGATCCGGCAACTTCCTCGATGATTTCCGCATCGCAAAGCAGTTCGCAGCCGGCCTCCAGGCGGCCGGGATCGGCTGTCACGGCTTTCAGAAGTGTGGCATCGAAGCGCGGACCGATTACCGCAGCCTCCTGGGCCAACCGGCGCACCTCTTGGGGCAGCCGGTCGACGCGGGCAAGCAACATTGCCTGGATAGTGGCGGGAATGCCGGTTGCGACTTCGCCTGCCACAGTCCGCCATCGCTGGCCCTCGCGCACCAGTATACCGCGATCGATAAGGCCGCGAACGATCTCTTCTACAAAAAGGGGGTTGCCGCCTGCGCGCTCGAGGATCTGGTCGGGAAGCACTCCTGCGGAGTTTACCCAGCTCTCGCCGAAAAGCGCCGCCAGCAGGCTGCGTCCGGCATCACTGTTGAGCGGCGAAAGCCTGAGCGCTGTATGACTGACCCGACTTGAATCGAGCTGGTCGTTGTGCGGCGCCGGACGATGCGTGACCAGCAACATCAACCGCGTGCGTTCCAACCTATCCATCACGAAACGCAGTGCCTCGAGCGACACGGCGTCGGCCCAGTGCAGGTCTTCGACGACAATCAACAGCGGCGACAACGCAAGCCGCCGTTCGATGATCGTGCGGACTGCGTAGAGAATTTGCCGCCGCAGCTGCTCGGGCTCGACATGCTGCAAGGTGGCATCGGGGTCGCCAAGGCCAAGCACATGGTAGAGCAAAGGCATCAGCCGCTTCGCCTCCTCGCCCTGCAGGCCGAGATCGTTAAGCAAGGCCGCGAGCTTCCCCCGCATTTCGTCCCCACTGTCGTTTTGCATCATCCCGGCAGCGCTGCGCACCACTGCGCCCAAGGCGCCAAATGATTGTTCGCCCAGCGGTGAGCACGTGGCCTGCCGCACGACGACGTTGCGAAAACGATCCTCGTCGCCGACGCGGGCGACGAACTCCTTCACCAGCCGCGATTTCCCGATACCGGCTTCTCCGACGAGGCGGACAAGTTGGGCCGAGCCGCCGCACGCCTGATCAAGGCTCGCCAGCATTCTATTGAGCTCCGCACCACGACCTATTATCGGCGCACTGAGGCCGAGCGCCTCGAGCCCACGCGCTGCACGCGGCGCCGCAAGCGGTCCATCCAGTCGATGGACGAGCACGCTGCCAGCCTTGCCGCGAAGCACGACATCACCCAGCGACTCATAAGAGAAGGCATGCCGGGTCAGCCTGTGAGTGAGCTCGCCGACCAGCACCTCACCCGGTGCGGCCAGCGATTGCAGGCGTTGCGCCGTGTTCACTGTGTCGCCGGTCACCGAATAGGATTTGGCGGTGCCAATGCCCAATCCCCCAGTAACGACCGGACCAGTGTTTATGCCGATGTGGAGTAACAGAGGCGAAACGGATTGGGGGGCGCTTTCGCCGAGCCGCGCCGTCCGGGCGATCATGTCGAGAGCGGCGCGAAGCGCACGTTCCGGATCGTCCTCATGCGCGACCGGCGCACCGAATAATGCGAGCAGTGCATCGCCGATGAATTTGTCGACGAAACCCCCAAAGTTTCGCACGGCCGCCGTCAATTCCTTGAACAGTTCGTTCTGCAGCGCTTGCATGACCTCGGGGTCGAGCTGCTCGCTGAGTGTCGTGAAGCCACAAAGGTCGGCAAACAGGACCGTTACCGTCCTGCGATCGGCGTCAGAGACGGGATGCAGCCTCTCTTCGCTTTCGATGTTCGCAAGCAGCGACGGAGTCCGGGATGGCGGCACCATGGTCCGGCTTGGTGTCGGAGCAGGTCGTTCGACGGCTTTTTCAGGCGCACCGACGCTTGCCCCACATTTCGGACAGAACTCGAATTCAGGTGCGCAGGGGTAGCCGCAATTGGCGCATGGCATGGGCTGGCGCCGGCCACACCTCGGACAGAAGGCGTAACCGCCCTCAACCTCGAAACCGCAGCCCGAGCAGTCCATAGAACAAGACCTCACTAGGGGCCGTGACGGCGTGATCTCGCCACGCGCTTCACGGCCAGGGTATTCACAAGAATGGACCTATAGCCGTCGACCAGCAAGCGGCTGCGCAAATGGGCATCGAGCGATCGGGTGGGTCCTGTGGCAGAGCGCTGCCGATTCGGGCGGCTGCGTGGCCGTCGTTTGCGAAAGTTCCCTCTTGCCTCCGTCTTCCTGCTATCGTGGAGATGAGGAGACGGACCCTTGAGCGAGAATCGTAAGCTAGCCGCAATCCTGGCTGCAGATGTGGTCGGATACAGCCGGCTCGCGAGCGCGGACGAAGATCGTACTTTGGCGAGGTTGAGGGCACTGCGCAGCGACCTGATCGATCCGACCATCGAAGTGCACCACGGGCGGGTGATCAAGCGCACCGGGGATGGGGTGTTGGTTGAGTTCCGCAGTGTGGTGGATGCGGTGCGCTGCGCCGTTGAGGTTCAGAATGGCATGGTTGAGCGCAATGCCGGCGTGCCGCAGGACCGCCGCATCGAGTTCAGGATCGGCATCCATCTGGGGGATGTGGTCGAAGAAAGCGACGGCGACCTGATGGGCGACGGCGTCAACATCGCCTCGCGTTTGGAGGGCGTCGCGGCGCCCGGCGCCATCTGCCTTTCCGAGGATGCCTATCGCCAGGTCAAGGCGAGGCTCGACCTCTCGGTCAGCGATCTCGGCAGCACGCAGCTCAAGAACATCGCCGAGCCGATCCGGGTCTATTCGCTGCAAGTCGGCGGCGCCGGGACCAAGGCGGCCGCGACCTCGGAAACCGCGACGAGCCGGCCGGCGATGGCAGCGCCGCCGAAGCTGTCGATCGCCGTCCTGCCGTTCGCCAACATGAGCGGTGACGCCGAACAGGACTACTTCGCCGACGGCATCTCTGAAGACATCATCACGGCGCTGTCCAAACTGTCGCAACTCTTCGTCATCGCACGCAATTCGTCGTTCACCTTCAAGGGCCAGAACGTCCATGTGCAGGAGGTGGGCACGAAGCTCGGCGTGCGGCATGTACTTGAGGGCAGCGTACGCAAGTCGGGGAACAAGGTGCGCATCACCGCGCAGCTCATCGATGCAACCTCGGGCGGCCATCTTTGGGCGGAGCGGTTCGATCGCGACCTGACCGACATATTCGCCGTGCAGGACGACGTGACGCAGCAGATCGTCGGTGCGCTGGCGCTCAATCTGACTGAGGATGACCGTCAGCGGCTGGCGCCCGAGCGCCCGCGCAACACGGAGGCGTATGACTGTTTCTTGCGGGGCCGGGAGCTGTGGCACCGGCTGACGAAGGAGACGAACGTCGCAGCCCGCGACCTCTTGCAACGTGCCATCGAACTGGACCCGAAGTTTGCCTCTGCCCACGCTTTCCTCGCCCTCACGCACGGGCTCGATTACCTGAACAGGTGGAGTGCATCGCCGTCGGAATCGATGGCGCAAGCAGAAGAGGCCGCAACGCGAGCGGTAACGCTGGATGGCAGCGATCCCTGGGCGCACTGGGCGCTGGGTATAGTCAAGCTGTACACACGACGGCACGATGGGGCCATCAACGAGGCCGAGCGCGCGATAGTCCTCAATCCGAACTTCGCCGAAGGGCACGTCATCCTCGGCGAGGCGCTGTACTATTCGGGCAGATCCGAGGAGGCCCTCGAGAGCTTCGCCCGGGGGAAGACCTTGAATCCATACTTTCCGGATGTGCTTCTGCACTTCCAGGCTTTAGCCTCGTTTCAACTAGGAAGGTACGAAGAGGCCGTTGACCTCTTGATGCAACGGCTGGCTCGCAACGCTGTCACCGACGTCTCACGCGCGCTTCTGGCCGCCAGCTACGGCCATTTGGGCCGTTTCGCCGAGGCCCGCGCGGCATGGCAGGAGGTGCTTCGCGTCAATCCCGACTATTCGCTGGAATACCGTCGCAAAGTCTTGCCCTACAAGAACCCTGCCGATTTCGAACGCGTGGTGGACGGGCTCCGCAAGGCCGGCGTTGTGCAATGACAGGTGAGTCAAGTCAGGCCTTGAACTGCAGCCGATCCTTTTTGCCCGCTTCTAATCCGCCTCGATCTTGACAGAGCAGTGCTGCCATCCGATGCCGTCATCGTTTTTGACATTCGCCGACTCTTGCCGAAGAAAACGAAAGCTCGATGATCCAGGAAATCGCCGGCTATGTTTCGGGACTCTTGTTCTCCCTTCGAACCAGGCGCGGGTAGGACGGCGTGGCGCATAATCCCTTGGTTTCAATCGTCGTTCCTGCGCACAACGCGGAGGTAACCCTGGCGCGCGCACTCGATTGCCTTCTCGATCAGGAAATAGTGGATTGGGAGGCAATCATCATCGACGACGCCTCCACGGACCGCACTCCCGCGATCATCGCCGGTTATGTGCAGCAGGATGCCCGATTTCGGACGTTGAGGTCTTGCGCGTATAGCGCCGCCGGCGCGCGCAACAGCGGGATTTCGACAGCGCGCGGCCGCTGGCTGATGTTTCTGGATGCGGACGATTGGGTGGATGCCAGCTTCCTTGCGAAAATGCTGGCCGCGCTGAAAACCGCTCCCGATGCTGTGGCCGCCTATTGCGGTTCTCGGCGCGTGATGCCCGATGGCGAACTCACCCCGTCGAGCATCTCAACGGAGGTTGCGATCCAGCCCTTCGAAACATTCGCCCGCCGATGTGCCATTCACACCCACGCGCTGCTGGTCGACCGGGAGACAATTGTCGAGTTGGGCGGTTTCGATGTGTCGCTGCGCACCTGCGAGGACTGGGATCTGTGGCAGCGCCTCGCGCGTCTAGGCAAACGTTGGGTGATGGTCGACGAGCCGCTCGCTTTCTATCGGGTCAGCCCCAACTCGCTCTCCCGCAATTCGACGCAGATGCTGGCAGATGCGGAAATCGTGATCGCCCGCGGCTTTTCGCCTGATCCCAGGGTCAAATATCCGGCATCGGCCCACGCCAATGGAGCGATCGAAGCGAACGGCCGCCCCGCTTCCGAGGCACTCGCGTGGTTTGCGCTGTGGAACACCGCGTCGGATTGCGGCCGCGGCTCGCGCTCGATCAACCCGCAGTCCCTGCGCGCGCTCCCGGCAGGACGTAAGTGGGCGCATGAGATCGCCAAGGTGGTCTTCGATGGCCTTATGGTAGGAAGCCTATCGGTGCCAGCGCAATTGGCTGCCAGGTGGGACAGGTTCGGCGGCTCCCTCACCGAGTTAATCATCGAACTCGGCAAGGTCTGGGGCGATCCCGTAGCGGGTCGCCGCGTCCAGTATCACCTTGAGCAAATGCTTCTCGACTTCGATGACCTTGCCACGCCACGCAGACTGGGGCGGACACTCGGAATTCGCGTCGACGCTCGAAATCCGACCCCGATCGAACTTCCGGAAGGCATTGATCAAATTTATGCCTATCTGATGATCGATGGCCGGATCGAGGCTCGCGTGCAGTTCGGCGCGCTCGGGACTGTGACAAGGCGTCATTGGATTGAATTGATCCTGAATCTCGTGCCCCCCGAGCGGCTTGCACCGCAAAAGGGCGCCGGTGCCGACACGTCGAACATGTTTGCAGCCGAGGCATTGTTGTCCACAGCGGGACGCCGGTCTGATCGGGACAGCCACTTCGGCAAACTCGCGCGCTTGGCCGCGGAAGCGCAGGAGCTGGTTCGGTCGAGCGCCGAAGCTACAGATACAGAGCCTCTTGCAGCGCCGCGCCGTGCACCGGCCGCGGATGACCACGACAATGATCGCACGTCGTTCTGGAATCGCCGTTTCGCGACCGAGGACCCCTGGAACTACGGTTCGCCCTATGAGCAGGAAAAATATCAGCGGCAGCTCGAAATTCTGCCTGCCGGTCCCATCGTACGGGCGCTTGAGCTGGCCTGCGCGGAGGGCCAATTCACGCGACAGCTGGCGGCGCGCGTGGGCCATTTGACCGCAACTGACATCTCCCCCATAGCCATCGGGCGGGCGCGCGCGCGATGCAGCGATCAGCCGAATGTTGAGTTCGGCGTACTGGATTTCTCTGCCGACACGCTGCCGGGTGAGATGGATCTGATCGTCTGTTCGGAAGTGCTCTACTACCTGGATGATCTCGCCGAGTTGCGGCGCATCGCCAAAAAATTCGTTGAGGCGTTGGCGCCTGGCGGCAGTTTCATCAGCGCGCACGCATTCGTGCTAGGTGACAATGTTGAAAGGACCGGCTTCGACTGGAACACATTCGGTGCACAAGCGATCTCAGAGACGCTGGCAGCGACCGAAGGCCTCGTCCTCGAGCAATCGATCCAGACCGAGCTCTATCGCATAGACCGCTTTCGCCGCCTGTCACCAGACGACGTGGCGACGGAACCGATGATTGATCAAGTGCCAATCCGCGCGCCCATCGGAATAGGGGTCGCGCGAAATATCGTCTGGGGCGGAGCGCGGGCCTTGCGCCGCGACGTCGCACGTAGCGAGCGGCGGCAGCGTATCCCTGTCCTCATGTATCACAGCGTCGCCGATGATGGTCCGGCCGCGCTCGCCCGTTATCGGTGCACGCCCGCCGCATTCGGCAGCCAGATGGCATGGCTGCGCGCCAATGGCTTTCACGCGATTATGTCGGAGCAGCTGGAATGGTTCATCGCCAGCCGTCAGCCTTTCGTTGGCCGCCCAGTGCTCATCACGTTCGATGACGGCTTCCAGAACTTTGCCGACCATGCCTGGCCGACCTTGCGCGCGAACGACCTGACCGCGGAAGTTTTCCTGGTGACGGACCTGGTGGGTGAAAGTGCACAGTGGGACGCCGTCAGCGGTCCGCCAACGCCGCTTATGGACGCCGGGACGGTGCGACGCCTCACCGGCGAAGGTGCGTTCTTCGGAAGCCATCTGGCGACGCATCGCGCGATCGATGGTCTGTCGAGCTCCGACTTGGCCGCCGAACTCCTGCGCTCTCGTATGTTCATCGAACGGTGGACCGGTCGGCCAACCACGGCGTTCGCGGCACCCTACTCCGTCACCGACCGACGGCTTGGCCGGCTGGCCAGGGAGTGCGGCTATCGGATCGGCTTCGGCGGTAGACACGGGCCGGCGGGCCTCGATTGCGATCCCATCGACCTTCCGCGCATCGAGATTCGTGGGGATCGCTCGCTCGATGACTTTGTTGCCATTGTCGAGGCGGTGCTCGAATGAAGCGGCCGGATCAGGCGCCAGAGGCTAACCGATAGTCGCCGTCGCTTGCGGTTGCGCATCAGAAAATCAACCTGAAAAAAGGCCTGAAGTGAGGCTCAGGTCGCCTTGATCTCTGCCTGGCCGATCTTGCGCCATCGGGCGTTTTCGCGAACCAATTTCAGGTCGTCGGTCGTCTCGGCAAATGTCCGCAATCGGTATTGCCGTAGCAGGTCCGGGAAGAGCGCCCCTTCCGGCAGGCCGGCAAGCTGCTCCCGGACCGAGATCTTTTCATCGATGACCCGCGTGCCCCAGGCATTTTCCCGAACTTGCAGCTCCGCAGCCAGGTCGCGCTCTTCCGGCGCGTTTTCGTCTAGCACTGCCAGCAGGATCGAGTGGAAAAGCGCTACATAACCAATCTGTCTCAGGCCACCCACAACCCGCACCCGCGGCAATATAGCAAGCACAAGGAACATCAGGAACAAGTTCGGCAGCAGCACGCCGTTGAGCAGCGCCTGCTTGAGATGCGGCCGCTCGAAAGGGATTGAAAGACCGTGCGGCCTGTCAGGCTCGATCAGGTGCCCGTTCTTGAGGACGAGCTTGCGCACGCGCTCCTCTCGGATGCCCCAGAAATAGTCCGTGGCGTCGGGCAGGAATCTGCCAAATGGGCCCGATGCGGCCTCTTGCAAGGCATGTTCGAGACGCTGGCGTCTTGTGGGCTCGATGAGCAGCTTGGAAAGAAGGCTGCCGTCGTACTCTAGATGCCGCGCCATGGCAGCCGCGCCGAGCCGATCATCGATGAAAACCGGCAAGGCCATGCCGGAACGATCCCAATTGGCGACCAGATCCTCGTTGAGGGCTGTCAGCGCATCGGCGGCGGTTCCAAACACCTTGTCCTGACTGGCAAGCAGTGTGCCCAGCCAGCGGTTGGCATCCGTTTCATCGCCCACCGCTTCGAGCGCTCGCTTGTTGAGGGAGACGGGACCGGCCGCGCAGGCGCTTTTGCGGCACAGTTTGTGGCGCCCCATGCCAAACAGGTTGACCTTGTCGTCGCCGACATCGAGCCAGCCCGGACCTTCCCGGCCAATTGTCTCCATGGTCATCGTCGTTCCCATGAAGCTGACGAAGGCCGACAGCCCGTTTTCGACCGCGCCGAGCCAGGCAAGCAGCAGGGCATCGAAGGTGATCCGGTCCATCAGAAGCAGGCAGTGCAGGCCGGACTGAATTACCGGTCTGTGCTCGAACTCTTCGAGGGCCTTGCCGATCTCCTCAGGCTGCATAATCACACCGAGGCGCTGATGCAGGACTTCGCGCAGGATCGAGCGGGCGGCGATCGCCGGGCCCGATGCAGGCCTTGCCACCGGCCGCCACAGATGGCGGGCGTAGTCGGAAACCGGTGCATTCCAGTTCAGCTCGATGTCACGCACGACTTCCGGGCAGAGCAGCGACAGCACAGCCAGAATTTCCACCGGAGGCTTAGGGGTCGGATCAACGACGGCGGTCATTGGTCCCGTCTAGCCGCATGTGGTGCAAACGCCAAGGGGAACAGCGGATCTTAGAACCGCAGCCGGGCCATGCTCAGGAGGTCGTGGTACTGCCCGTCGGTAAAGCCGGCCTTCACATGCCGACCTTCGACCTCGAAGCCGTGGCTGGTGTAGAGACGGACGGCCGGTTCGTTGTCGGCATAGACGGTCAATTCGACCCGCTTCAGGGCCCGCCAGTTATCGGCCACGTCAAGCAGCGCGCCAAGTATGGCGGAGCCGATGCCCTTGCCGACGAAGGCATCGTCAAGGCCGATATTGATCTCGCCGACATGCGAACGGCGCGGCGAACCCTGCACGACCAAGCTGCCATGGCCGACGATCTTGCCGTCCACCTCCGCGACGATCCAGGTGGTTTCCTGGCCGGACTTGGCGATGCGCCGCTCCACCTGCTCCACCCTCTCGAAGGGCATCCTCAACGTGCCCGAGCGGAAGCCCGGCATGTTGAAGATGGCGCAAAGCGCCTCCGCATCGCTTGGCCGGACGGATCGGAGTAGCGGCTGGATTTTCTCGGAGGATGGCGAGGTCTTGCTGGTCATGGCGTTCCCGGCGAAGGCAATCGGCCCGGCACGATGCACCGGACATCACCCGAAAATCCAGTCGTCTCCGTAATCTATGATGCCGATTGCGAGCTAAAATACCGGGAGGCGGCGTAGAGTTTGAAGACACCGCTGATGCCGATCCAGCCGAAAAGGGCGAGCCAGCACAATGTCCCGGTCGCCATCCAGTCGATCCGGTGCACCGCAGCGTCGGTGATGACGAGGCCAAGGATGGCAAGCAGGCCAACCAGAAACTGCGCCAAGCCCAGCACCAGCAGCTCCTCGCGCGGCGCGCTTCTCCAGACGAGATATATACCGCCCGCACCGGCGAGGAAGATGGCGCTGTAGACCTGAGCGTGGAAGGCATCGACCGGCCATGGCCAGATGCTGCTGAATGTCAGGGGAAACAGCAACAGGCCGACGCCATAGAGCCCGAGGATCGCCGATTCCACCGGCATGTAGCCGCGCCATGTGGGGTTTAAGGTCACGCCTTTTGCGGAAGGACGATCCCTGGCCCGCCACAGGAACAGCCCGGATACCGCGACCGAGCCAAGATAGACCAGAAACCAGAGCCAGGGCGCTTTGCGCTCGAAGTTGAAATAGCCGAGATTGATGAACGAAGCCGCCGACACGATGACGGTGAAGATGAAGGCCATGACGAGCACGAGCCTGCCGGGCGACCAGCGATTCCAGAACAGCAGCGCCGCCATCACGACCATTTCGGCGGTGTAGAAGCCGCCGAGGAAGCGGGCATTGAACGGCGTGACGGCCCAGGGCCAGCGCGGCTTGACCAGCACAGGCGCGAAAAACAGGCCGGCGCCTACGATCAGGACAATGATGACCACCACAGAGAAAAGGCGCAGGGCCGCGGGAAATGGCGGATTGCTGGATGTCGGCATGGGAGAAAGTCCCAAAGATGAATGCCTATCTACCATCATAGTGCCGCTTGCGGCCGGTGAAAATCTGCCGAATGGAAATTGAACTCTCACCATGCCTATCTATTCGAATGGCCGTAGGGTCAGTTTCGACGTAAAATGGGGTACTCGGACCAAAGCGCGGTCCAGTCAACACGCCTCGGAGCGCATTTTCCGGAGCCTGCACGATGAACGAAGCTCAGGATCTGTTCTCGCTTCTGCGGCAATCGACCGATGTCGATCCACTGGCAATCGACGCGATCAAGCGAACCATCGCGGAGGGCGAGGACCACGAACTTTGCCGCATCAATGCGCTAGCCTTCGCCAGCAAGCATGGCCTCGACGAGGAGCGCGCCATAAGCGCCTTTCTCCATGCGGCGCGGGTGGGCATCTTCGACATTTCCTGGAATGTTCTGTGCCCCGGCTGTGGCGGCGTGCTCGACACCAACGCCACGCTGAAAACCCTGCAGAAGGACGAATACACCTGCGCGCTGTGCTCGCAGGGCTATTCGCCGACCCTCGACGAGATGGTCGAGGTGACATTCACCGTCAGTCCCCGCATGCGCAGGATTGCCGCTCACAATCCACACGAACTGCCGCTGGTGGAATATTTCCGCCAGATCTACTGGGCGTCCGGCGTCGACGTGCCGGATGAGGATTTCGCGAAAAAAATGGAAGCGTTCTCGCTGGAGGATATCGAGCTTGCGCCCGGTGAAAAGGCGGTTCTGCCCATACAGCTTCCGTCCGAATTCGTCATCGTCTTCGAGCCGGTCACCCATTCAGCGCAGTTCATCGACGTGAAGGGCGAACCAACAAAGGAGCGCCGAAGCCTCTCTTTGGTCTTCGACCGCGACCATGTCCAGAACCAGACGCTGGAGATGCAACCCGGCCCCTTGCGCATTTCGCTGGAAAACAGGACCGACACCCGCGTGCTGCCGACGGTCTTCATCGCCGGCCAGGCATTGCATGATTTCCTGGGCAAACGCCGGCCCTTCCTCACCGCCAAGCGCCTGCTCACCAACCAGACGTTTCGCGATCTCTATCGCACGGATACGCTCGACATCAACCAGCGCCTGAAGATTACCAGCCTGACCTTCCTGTTCACCGACCTGCGCGGATCGACCGCGCTTTACGAGCGGGTGGGCGACCTTTCTGCCTTCGATCTCGTGCGCGCGCATTTCCAGGTTCTGCACGAGATCGTCGCGGCGGAGGCAGGCGCGGTGGTGAAGACGATCGGTGATGCGGTGATGGCGACCTTCGCGACGCCCGATCGTGCGATTGCTGCGGCCCTCAGGATGCGCGATGCCATGCGTACGCTCAACGACAAGAGCGGGCGCGAGGATCTGCTGCTCAAGATCGGAGTCCATGCCGGCCCCTGCATCGCCGTGTCTATGAACGAGCGACAGGACTATTTCGGCCAGACGGTCAACATTGCTTCGCGGGTCCAGAACCTTGCCAACGCACAGGCGATCTTCGCCACTCGTGCGGTGGTCGACGACAATCTCACCGCCGATCTGTTGCACAGGAACGCGCTGACGCCCGTGCCCCACGAGGTCTCGCTGCGCGGCATTGACCGAGAGATAGCAGTATATACGATCCCCTGAAGACTTGGGTCGTCTTGGCCGCTCACACGCGCCTACAGATAAAATAACGATCGGCGGGCACCGAAGGCGGCGGCGGCAGGCGTTGCAACTGCGGGTGATCGAGCGGCGTGCCGCTGACCGCGATGCCGCCGACGCGAAGCAGGCGCGCGGTCAGATCGGGAAGCCAGGTAGAGGTCACTGCATCGAGATCTTCATAGCCGGTGCCGATGTCGGCATGAACAAGAGCGGCGTCGATGCCAATGAACCTGCTCGCCGTCTCGCGTATTTCGCCGAGCACGAGGTTTTCAGCTTCGGGAATTGAGCTGGAGTGTGCGGCTAGTGCGCGATCGAACGCCACGATCCGGCGTCCGGGCAGGCGCTCACGCAGATGGTGGAACGTCCGGCCATTGCCGAGGCCGAGCTCGAGGATGGGGCCCTCGATGTTCGCCACCTGCGCGCAGACTTGATCGAGAATGTCGCGCTGTGCGGTCAGCCTGCGGATGAAACTCTCGAGGCGAGACATATGCGTTTGTGTGTCCTGAACCAGCTCAAGAGATCGGCAATGCCCGGGACCGGAACGATTCGCGGGTGAAACCCGAGGGCGATGTATTAACCCCGATCGAGCCTCGCCGCATATAGAGGCGAACGATGAACACTGCAATAACTGAACAGGCTGCCGACAAGGATCATACCAGGCAGAGCCGGCGGCCCGGCGCGCAGCGGAATAGCGATGTCACTTGTAGGGGTCTGCGGCGTCCCGCAAGCCGTCGCCGAGGAAGTTGAACGCCAAGATGACGAGAATGACGGGGAGGATCGGCAAAAGCAGCCATGGATAGAACGCGATCACGCTAACGCTGCGCGCCTCGGTGAGCAGGATGCCCCAGCTGGTTATCGGCGCCCTCAGGCCGAGCCCGAGGAAGCTCAGCGCCGTCTCGCCCAGGATCATGCCGGGGATGGAGATCGTCGCCGTCGCGATCAGATGCGACATGAAGCCGGGAATGAGGTGCCGCCGGATAATGCGGCTGCTGCTGGCGCCCATCAATTGCGCGGCCAGAACGTAATCCTCCTCGCGCAAGGCTAGAAGCTTTGAACGCACGGCCCGCGCCAGCCCGGTCCAGTGGAGCAGCCCGAGGATGACGGTGATGCCGAAATAGATCAGGATCGGACTCCAGGTTATCGGCATGATCGCCGCCAGAGCCAGCCACAGCGGAATGCTGGGGATCGATTGCAGAACTTCGATTATCCGTTGAACGATCAGGTCGAAGATACCGCCGTGATAGCCGGCCAGCCCCCCGATGACTATGCCGAGCAGGAAGCTGAAAGCGATGCCGACGAGGCCGATTGTCAGTGAAATGCGTGCGCCATAGATGATGCGCGAGAGCACATCGCGCCCCAGCCTGTCGGTGCCGGCCAGAAAGAGCTGGCCGTTTTCGGCAGGGCAGACAAGATGCCTGTCGCCTTCGATCAGGCCCCAGAACCGGTAACTGTCGCCCTTGCAGAAGAAACGGATCCGCTGAACATCATCCTGTTTATCGGTGTAGTTCCGCTTGAGCGTGTCCATATCCAGCGTCATCTGGCGGCCATAGACAAACGGCCCGACGAGCTTGCCGTTGTGGAACAGGTGCACCCGCTGCGGCGGCGAATAGATGTAGTCCATGTTGCGCGTGTGCAGATTGTAGGGCGCCAGGAACTCGCAGATCAGTATCCCGAAATAGAGTGCTGCCAGGAATATGCCGGATACCACGGCAAGCCTGTGCCGTCGGAATTTCCACCACATCAGCCGCAACTGCGACGCCTGAAAGACCTTCGACTGCTCCGCCGTCATCGCCTCGACGGACTGCAGGTCAAAGGGCGCGATGGAAACGTAGTGTTGCAGCGGGGCACCCGGAGCGGGCAGCGGCGATTGCGTATTCATTTGGTGCTGCCGCCCTGCAAACGAATTCGCGGATCAAGCAGCGCCAGCGCGAGGTCGGAAATCAGGACGCCGATGACCGTCAGGAAGGCGAGGAACATCAGGAATGACCCCGCCAGATACATGTCCTGGCTTTGCAGCGCCTTGATCAGCATCGGCCCGGTCGTTTCCAAAGACAGCACGATCGCCGTGATTTCGGCGCCGGAGATGATGGCCGGCAGGATAGAGCCGATGTCTGAAATGAAGAAATTGAGCGCCATGCGCAGCGGATATTTGACCAGCGCCTTGAAGGGATGAAGGCCTTTGGCGCGCGCGGTCACGACATATTGCTTGTGGAGCTCATCGAGCAGATTGGCGCGTAGCCGCCGGATCATGCTTGCCGTGCCCCCGGTGCCGATGATCAAGACCGGGATCCAGAGATGGGCGAGGATCGACTTCGCCTTGGCCCAGCTCATCGGCTCGCCGAGATATTGCTGGTCCATGAGATGGCCGATGGACGTGCCGAACCAGATGTTGGCGAAATACATCAGGATCAGTGCCAGCATGAAGTTTGGAATGGCAAGGCCTAGAAGGCCGAACAACGTCAGGCCGTAGTCGCCCCAGCTGTATTGATGCGTGGCGGAGTACATGCCGATCGGAAAGGCGATGAGCCAGGTGAAGATGATCGTGACGAAGGAAACCAGCACGGTCAGCCACATTCGGTCACCGATGACATCGCGAACCGGCAGCTCATATTCGAAGGAATAGCCGAAATCGCCGTGCAGCATTCCGCCGACCCAGTAGAAGTAGCGAATGACCGGCGGCTTGTCGAAACCATACTCCTTCCGCATCATCTGGATGCGATCGGAATCCACCGCTTCGCCCTGAGCCCGAAGCTCGGAAACATAGCTGTCGAAATAGTCGCCTGGGGGAAGTTCGATGATCGTGAACACCAGCGCCGATATGATCAGCAGCGTTGGAACCATCACGGCGATGCGCCAGACAATATATCGAAGCACGCTCAGGTCTCTCCAAGCCAGAATGTGTCCGGCATGTAGACACCGAAATAGGCGGTCGGGTCGTAGCCGTAGAGCGCCTTGTCAGGCAGATTGCGCAGCCGCGAGGACGCTAGAACCGGCTGATGCGTTCCGTTCACCGTGCCGATCGAAAACACCTGATCGGTGTAGATCGACAGCATTGAATTCCAGATTTCGGCGCGCTCCGTGGCTTCGGTCGATTCGTTCCAGCGCTTGAGCAAAGCCATCAACTCGACCACAGGTGGAAGGTCGGGCGCCTCGCCGACCGTGCCGTGAGACAAGTAGTGGGCACCCCAGAGCGGCCATTGCAGTTGGTCGTCGATGGTGGGGGCCAACTGGTACGGGTTCATGTCGGCGGTCGGCACGCCATTGTCGATGCCCGACCAAATCGACATCATGATCTCGCCACCTAGCGCGCGGCTGCGGAAGATGTCGCGCTGCGAAGTCCGGACGAACAGGGCGATGCCGACCTGCCGCCAGTGATCGGTGATGAGTTCGAGCGCGTCGGTTTCCAGCGTGCTTTCGCCGGCCGTTTCCACGATGACCTGCGCCGGGCGTCCATCGGGAAGGATCCGCAGACCGTCATCGTCGCGCGCCTTAAGCCCGACCTCGTCGAGCAGGGCGTTGGCTCGGTCGGGATCGTGGGCGACCCAGGCTTTCGCGAATTCCGGCCGGTAGAGCGGGCTCTCCGGCAGGACCGTATCGGCACTTTCCTGAGCCAATCCGTAGAACACGGCCAAATTGATCTCGCGCCTATCCACTGCGAGCGAAAGCGCGCGGCGCACGCGTACGTCGCGAAGAAGGCCACGCCACACCGGGTCGGCACAATTCAGATTGGGCAGCAGCGCCAGCCGCGAACCCTGTGTGCGTTTCCACAGGTGCATCTTCACCGGGTAGCGCTTCTCCGCGTCCTTCAGGAAGGCGTAGTCGGCAAAGTCGATTCCCATGCATTGCAGGTCGCTCTCGCCCGCACCGGTCTTGGCGGAAATGATCGCCGACGAGCTGACATTCATGACAACCCGGTCAATGTACGGCAGTTGCCGGCCATTCTCGTCTATTCGATGAAAGAACGGGTTCCGCTCGAAGACGAACTGCTCAGCCGGCGGCTTGGTCCGGTTCCGCCAGGGATCGAGCGTCGGCAGTTCCGGGTTCTCCGGTCGATACTGCCGCGACATGCGGATATGCAGGAGCGTCCATTTCTGGGCCCGGTTCTCCTCCATTAGGCCGGCGAGCCGGAATGGATCCTGGTATTTCTTGTGGAACTGCTTGAGATAGGCGGCCGGCAGAACAAGCGATAACGGCGAAGCAGCAGCGAGCTTGGGCAGGAAATCGGGATTGGGCGCATCCCAACTATAGCGGACCGTCAACGGATCGACGATCTCGAAGCGTGGCGGCTTGCCGTCCGCCAGCAGCGCCGGGGCGAGCCCGCCTTGCGAAAGCTCATCGTTGAGCCAGACATCTTCCCAGCAATAGCGAAAATCCTCCGGCGTCAGCAGGCTGCCGTCAGACCATTTATGTCCTTCCCGTATTTTGAAAGTGAAGACGCGATCATCCGCTACGTCGAAACTTTCGAGAATGTCGGCTTGCAAGTTAAGCTTTTCATCATAGCCGACCAGGCGAGCATATCCGTAGATCGTCATCATCCGGATATCTTTCTGGCTGCCGATGATCGTGCGCAGCGTGCCGCCATACTGGCCGGGCTGCCGGCCCATCGCAGCGAGATTCAACGCGCGCGGGCGCTTGGGCAGGCGTTCGGCGAGTGCCGGCAGCGCCCTGGCCTTCAGCTGCGGCTGAAGAAATTCCGGCTCCAGATCGCCGGCGCGCAACGTGCCCGGCAGAAATGCCGAAGCCATGAGCCCAAGGACGGTGCGCCGGCTGATCAATGGCGTAGCTCGCTGACATCGGCCGAACGTCGGGCCAGCACGAGGTGGCCGCCGCCAAGATCGAGCGGCGACAGCATATCCTCGTCGCCCTCGTCGCGGAATTGCGGTCCCCATGCGCTGGTGTCGGAAGCGCCGCTGAGCTTCAGCGTCTTGAAATCCATCGGCCTGTCGAGATCGGGGAAAGGTACTGCGGCGACCAGTGAGCGCGTGTAGGGGTGGACCGGTTTCCTAAGCAGAATTTCGCGTGGCGCAAGCTCGACGATACGCCCGCCGCACATCACCGCGATGCGGTCTGCCATGTAGTCCACCACTGCCAGGTTGTGGGATATGAAC
The DNA here is from genome assembly GCF_014843905.1 of Mesorhizobium silamurunense. Taxonomy (NCBI): domain Bacteria; kingdom Pseudomonadati; phylum Pseudomonadota; class Alphaproteobacteria; order Hyphomicrobiales; family Phyllobacteriaceae; genus Mesorhizobium; species Mesorhizobium silamurunense. The sequence continues at coordinate 77,857 of NZ_LPVS01000067.1, forward strand.
AGGTAGGTCAGGCCCAGTTCCTTCTGCAGGTCCTTCAGAAGGTTCAGGATCTGCGCCTGGACAGAGACATCGAGCGCCGAAACCGGCTCGTCGCAGATCAGTAGTTCAGGCCCCAGCGCCAACGCGCGCGCGATGCCGATACGCTGACGCTGCCCGCCGGAGAAACTATGCGGATAACGTTTGATGAAGCGCGGATCGAGCCCGATTGCCTGCATCAGGCTCTTGACCGTGGCGAGTCGGGACGCGGCATTGCCGCGTTGATGGATTTCCAGCGGCTCGCTCAAGATGTTCTCCACCGTCATGCGAGGTGAAAGCGACGAAACCGGATCCTGGAAGACCATCTGGATTTTCGCGCGCATGCGCAGGGCGTCCCCCTCGCCTTCCAGGACGTCGATCGGTCCATCGCGGCCGTTGAAGATCACGGAGCCGCCGCTAGGGGTGACAGCCCGCATGAGGATCTTGCTGACGGTGGTTTTGCCGGAGCCGCTTTCGCCGACCAGACCCAGGCACTCACCCCGCCTGATATCGAAGCTCACGCCGTCCACGGCGCGAACGGAGGTTTGATGATCGCCGCCGAACCATCCGGACTTGCGGATGGTGAAGGTCTTTTTCAGATCCCTGACCGACAGCAGAATGTCGTCCGGCCCCTGCGATGCCGGCGCCGTCTGCTTGCCGAGCAGATTCTCGACATTCACCGGCACCTCGCGGAGCGCCTTTAGCCTTTCGCCAGGCTTCAGGTCGAAATGCGGAACGGCTGCCATCAGGCCCTTCAGGTAAGGGTGACCTGGCCGGCGGAATATCGCCTCGACAGGTCCCGCTTCCATGATCTCGCCATGGTAGATGACCACCACCTCGTCGGCGACATTGGCGACCACGCCGAGGTCGTGCGTGATCAGCAGCATCGCCATGTTCAGCTTGGTCTGAAGCCCGCGCAGCAATTGCAGGATTTGCGCCTGGATGGTGACATCCAACGCCGTCGTCGGCTCGTCAGCGATCAACAGGGCGGGCCGGCAGATAAGCGCCATGGCGATCATGGCGCGTTGACGCAACCCTCCCGAAAGTTCAAAGGGATACATGTCATAGGCGCGCTTGGGATTGGGAAAGCCGACGAGGCTGAGCATTTCCTCGGTCCGCGCCTTGCGCTCCGCCCGAGCCATGGGCGTATGAATCTGCAGGGATTCACTGACCTGGTTGCCGATCGTGTGCAACGGCGACAGCGATGTCATCGGCTCCTGAAAGATCTTGCCGATACGGCTGCCTCTCAACGCGCGGATTTCGGGTCCATCACGCGGCATCTGCAGGATATCCTGCGTCGTGCCGGGCTTTTCAGGGTCGGAAAACAGAATACGGCCGCGAACATGGGCTGTGTTCGGCAAAATGCCCATCACTGCCTGGCTGAGAACCGATTTTCCGGAACCTGACTCGCCCACAAGCGCGGTAACCTTGCCGGGCAGGACGCGAAGATTTGCGCGCCTGACGGCATGCAACGGTCCCCCGATAATGGCAAAAGAGATGCCAACATCCTCGATCCGCAGCAGATCAACGCCCGAATTCATTCTCACACCAGCCCCACTCTGGCAGGTCCAGAAAGCGAGACTAGCGCATTGCCAGCCTAGAGCAACTTGGATTCGAAACGGACGCCGGCGGCGGGACCGGCGACCGGACGCCTACCAAAGGCGTTCGGATCAGATCGTGGCGGTTACTGGAGCTTCCTCGGGTCGCCCGCCGATAGCCGCGCGGCATCACGGTGAAGCAGCATGACCTGCTCGGCGTCCGATCTTCGGTCGTAAATCGGCTCCAGCGCACCGTCTTCATCGAGTGCGAGAGCACCCGACAGATCGGGTGAAAGCACCGTCAGCTTCTGCTTGATGCCTGCCAGTTCCTCGTTGCCGAGCGTCAGCCAGCTGTTGGCGCCGCAATAGCTGGCGAAGTCTTTGCTGGCGAGAACGCTGTGCGGATATTTCTTGGTCAGGATCTGGAGACGCTGGACCTCGTTTACAGCCGAGCCGAAGACAGAGAATGTGAGCCGGTCGGTAAGCCCGACATTGCCGAACATCACATTGCCGACATGCAGGCCGATACCAAATTTTATGTCGGATAACCCCTTTTCCTTTCTTCGCAGATTGAGATCCATCATGCGCGCGGTGGCCTTGTGCGCTGCCGTAAGAGCAGCCTGGCAGGCGATCTCGGATTGCGAGCGGTGCCTTTCGCAAGGGTAGACGGCAATGAAGCCGTCCCCTATGAAACTCATGATCTGCCCGCCTTTGCGATTGAAAGGTGCAGCAACGGCGTCGAAAAACTGGTTCAGCGTATCGATATAGATTTCGCGGCCGGAGGTTTCGGCAAGCCTTGACGACCCGCGCATATCGCCCATGACCAGTGCGGCCCGGATTGTATCGCCCTCGCCGCGCTTGATCTGACCGTCAAGCACGCGCCTGCCGGCGTCGCCGCCGAGATAAGTGGTCATCATGTTGTCGGCGAGCTTGGTGAGCACCGCCATCTTGGTTGCGATCGCGAGATGGCTCTGAATGCGCAGCAGCGCCGAAATCATGCTCTCGCTGAAGCCTGCGGCGCTGTCGGTGGACCAAGACCCCATCATGCCCTGACTGGTGTTGCCATTGAAGGGAAGGACGAAAGCCATGTAGTCGGTGACGCCCATAAGCCTGAGATCATCGAAAACAGGAAACTCCGGCGGCACCGACGGGTCGAGCCGGCGTCGCAGATGGTCGAGCTTATTGCTCAGCAGATGGTAGTATGGGCTGGTCAGGAATCTGTCAGACGGCACGCCGGGCTTACTGCGGAAGCTTTCCACTTCCATGCCCTGGCCGCGAGCCCAGGTGAAGCCAAGCGCATCATAAAGCGGATGAAGCATCGAAAAGCTCAAATGCACCCGCTTCAGCGGCAGGCCGGCAGCAGCCAGCCGTTCGCAAAAGCCTTTTACCAATGTTTCCAGGTCGTTGCCCGCAAGCGCCGATTGGTTCAGCCAATCGGCAACCTTATCCATGAGAATGGTGGAAATTTCTGCTTGCGCTGTACTCATGCTCTCTCGCAACCCGCCGAAAACGGAGCCATTATCCGTTGATCCGCCATAACACAGTTCGCCAACGAGACTCATGCTCTCTCGCAACCCGCCGAAAACGGAGCCATTATCCGTTGATCCGCCATAACACAGTTCGCCAACGACCCAAAGGTAAGCCCCCGGAAGTCAAAGAGGCAGGCTTCGGCGGCAAAAGCGGCGAAGAATTTCCCGGATGACTGTCTTTGCGGCCAAGGAGCAGGCGCAACTGCATCTATGTTCTGTGGCGTTATGTGGCGAGGCTGCCGGCGGAGTGCAATCATGATCCTGACATCGGGCAAAAAATTCGCCGGCTCAGACGCCGTCAGGCCTTCAAGACCGTCTCTCCGTCCAGCCCGAGGCTGCCAAAAACATTGCGTGTGTCGACGATCAGAAGGGCGTGATCAGCGATCGTCTGATAGTCGATCGCGTCGTGGTCGGTTGCAGCGACGACAGCACCCGACATAGCCTAGTCCGATCACGCCGGCTTGCGCGGCGCGCGTATCGATCGTGAGGCGTCCAAAAATCTGCTTCCCGTCAAATTCGGACAGGCTGTCCGTTCCCATGGCGAGGCTCACTTGGTTCTAAGAACCATGGCCGAGGCATATTGCGGAAGATCGATTTCCGCAGGCCGTCATCAAACCGGCACCTTCGCCTTCAGGCTTGCGGCAGCCATTGCATAGCCGCCGGCGGCGCCATCGATGAAATGAACGTGATCGCGCTGCAGCGGCGAGGCGACGAGGCATGTCATCAAGGCCGATTTCTGGCGGTGCAGGCCATAGGTGCAGATGCCGGCCTCTTCCGCCTGTTTCAGCCGGTTCTCGATCCGTTGCAACACATCCGCGTCAACGTCGATGGTCATCTTCAAGCCGTCGTCGAACTTCCGGAAATCCGAATTGCTCGCCACGTCGCGTTTGTAGATCTTGGGATCGAAACGGCCGATGGTCCAGCCATATCTATCGGTGACAGCCGTAAGCGTCATCAGGAACACTATCCACAGCTTCGACAGCCACCGCCGTCCTGGCGGCGCCACGGCCCGCGCCTCGATATCCAGGCCGGCGGGCAGCAAACTGTAGCCCGGCCCGTTCACTGGCACCGGGTGGCCATCGCGTTCCTGCCTGCCGGCAAGGGCGATAATGTCGGAAGCCAGGAACTGAAAACCGCGCAAGTCGCGCGACGCCCCCGGTATGGCTATGATCGAGACGATTTCGCCATGCCGAGCTTCGATTGGGTTCCAGCGGCAGGAGAGGCCGGTCAGGTCCGGCCGCGTGCCGGCCGGCGCAGGATCGATGCGGTAGCGCCCCGCTTTCATCTCGGCTTCCGCCCAACTGCCGCCACCGCCGGCGAACATGGCATAGAAGACCGCTTCGGAGGCCTGGAACCTCGCCACGCGAACGTCGAGGCCTTGCGCTCTTATATCCTTTATCGGCACGATTGCGGCACGCAAGGTCAGGTCCAGTTCGTCCGCCACCCATCTTTGGACAGCGGCCAGCGCGTTGCGGGTGATCTCCAGCGCCGAGCCGGGAAACGCCACGAGCGCGCCGTCGCCGCCGAAGACAAAGGGAAGATCTTGCCGACGCAGCGCATTGAGCAGCGCCGAAATGACGCTGGCGCCGGCCATATTGACGGTTTTATAGCGCCCAGCCTCGATCGCCTTGGTCGAGCCGACGATGTCGGCGGTGGCCAGCGCCCAGCCATCGGGGAGAGGCCGATAGTTGTCGATATCGGCAACGCTTTCGAACTTTGCGAAGACCGGCAGAGAAGCGACAAACGGGTCGGACGCGGCAGGTGTTTCCATGAGCATCAAATAGCACATTCCACTGCTTGAAGGTGAAGTCGATCGTGCTTCGAAATTGACTTGCGCTGGCGTTCCGATGATAGGGTTCGGCGATGCGAATTGCCTTCTACGCGCCGCTGAAGTCACCCAATCATCCCGTCGCCTCCGGCGACCGCCAGATGGCACGGATGCTGGTCAAGGCGCTGGAGCATGGAGGGCATAGCGTCGAACTGGCATCCGAATTGCGCTTCTATCTACGGGAACCGGAGTCGAAAAGTTTCGATGCGCTCAAGATCGAGGCCGAAGATGAAGCCGCGCGGCTGACAAGGCTTTGGGATCGTGACGGCAAGCCCGATCTGTGGTTCTCCTATCATCCCTATTACAAGGCGCCCGACCTGATCGGGCCCGCGCTGGCATCGGCCTTTGCTGTCCCCTATGTGACAGCGGAAGCCTCCTATTCGAGGCGGCGCAATGCCGGTTTGTGGGCCGATACGCAAGCGTTGGTGGCGCGAGCCGTCGAACAGGCGGCGCTGAACGTCTGCTTCACGCAAAGGGATCGTCAGGGACTGGCAGATGCGATACCCGGCGCCGCTTTCGGCATGCTTTCGCCCTTCATCGACACATCGGTATTCCGAGAGACGCCGGCTCGGGGTAGTCCGACGCGCCTCGTTACCGTCGCCATGATGCGCCCGGGCGACAAAGTCGAAAGCTATCGCATGCTGGCGCAAGCGCTCGGTTCGATCGGCCACCTGCCCTGGACCATGTCGGTCGTCGGGGACGGGCCTGCCCGTGAAGAGGTCAAAGCGCAATTCGTCGGCTTGCCCGCCGACCGTATCGAATGGCTTGGCGCGATCGAGCCGGCCGCCGTGCCGGATGTCCTCTACAGCGGGGGAATTTACGTCTGGCCGGGTTTCGGCGAGGCCTATGGCGTTGCCTATCTTGAAGCACAGGCCGCCGGCCTTCCGGTGGTGGCTCAGGACATCGCGGGCGTGCCGGAGGTCGTGCGAGATGGCCAGGCTGGGTTTCTCACCCCGCCGGACGATGTGGCGGCGTTCGCTTCTGCCATTGAAAGGCTTCTGGTCCGTAACGACGAAAGAACCATCATGGCTGCAGAAGCCAGACGTTTCATCCTCGAAGAACGTTCCCTCGGTGCTGCGGCGGCGCGTCTGGCCGAACTTCTTGCGAGGATCCCGGCTTCATGACATCCGATCAGATCTGGCAACCCTTGGTGGAAGAACTGGCGTGCCGGCAACGGGCGGACCGTAAGGCAGAATTCTGGCTGCGCGACGATGACGCCGTGGATCCGACGCCTGCGCTTGATCGGCTGCTCGACCTCACCGGTGAATTCGCGGTTCCGGTCACTCTGGCCGTCATTCCGGCCATGACTGATGAGAAGCTTGTCACCCGGCTTGACGAGGCGCCGCATGCCACGGTCGCCATCCATGGCTGGGCGCACCGAAATCATGCGCCCGAGGACCAGAAAAAGCAGGAGCTCGGCCCGCATCGGCCACGCGAGGCGGTGCTCGATGATCTGGCTCGCGGGCTGTCGCACGTAACCGGCCTGCACGGCGCACGTGCCGTTCCGATGCTGGTGCCACCCTGGAACAGGATCGACGCCGGCTTGGTATCCGACCTTGGATCGATAGGATTTGCGGCATTGTCGGTCTATGGGCCGCCGAAGCCGGCTTCGCTGGCGGTCATCAACAGCAATGTCGACATCATGGATTGGCATGGCACGCGCGGTTGCCGCGATCATGGCGTGTTGGTTCAGGCCATTATCGCGCAACTGCGGCATGCATTCGACGGCGGCGAACCGGTCGGCCTGCTCACCCACCATCTTGTACATGATGAATCGGCCTGGCTTTTCCTCGAACGGCTGTTCACAGTCACCGCACAGACTGAAGCCTGCGCATGGCTTCCGATCAAGACATTGATTGGGCGCTATGCCGGTGGAGGAAAATAACTCATCGCTCTTTGTGCAATGAGACTGGAAATTTGAGCGTCTGGCCATCCCGCGCGGCAAATGCGCCGGCAAACCTGTCTTTAGCCAGTTTCTCGATCTCGTCCAGTTGCTCGTCGGTGCGTGTCGGATCGTGGTGAAACAGCGCAAGCCTCCGCGCACCGGCCGCCTCACAGAGCTTGACGCCGTGTTGCCATGTCGAGTGCCCGTCACCGCGGTGGCGTTCCATTTCCTCCTCGGTGTAGGTGCAGTCGTAAATGACGAGGTCGGCATCTTCGATCAGGCCGAGCACCGTCTGATCGAGTTTGTCCGGCTCGTGCTCAGTGTCTGTGATCACCGCCACGACGCGGCCACCCCATTCCACCCGGTAGCCTATGCAGCCGCCCGGATGGATAAGACTGCCGGTTCGGACCACCACGCCTTCGCGCGGCCGAAGCACGTCTCCGGATACGAAATCGCGGCAGTCGAGGCTTGCCTTGCAGACATCCAGTTTCACCGGAAACCACGGCGGCCGCATGAACTCGTCGACCATCTGCCGGGTCGTCACGCGTCCTGCAAGATGCCCGGACCAAAGCGTAACCTTGACGCTCCGGTCATAGATCGGCACAAAAAATGGCAGACCGATGATGTGATCGTAATGGCAGTGGGTGAAAAGCAGGTCGAAATCGGTCACGCCCGACGCCCGAAGCGCCCGGCCCGCAGCCCGTAGGCCAGAGCCCGCGTCGAAGAGAAGCGTATGCTTACCGCATCGCATCTCAATGCAGATTGTGTTGCCGCCATAGCGAGAGAATTCTGGCCCCGATACCGAAATACTGCCGCGCACGCCCCAAAACCTGACCAGGAAAACGTCGTCGTCCATGCTAGCCCTTCGCAGTCCCCGTCGCCCATCGTAGCCAAACAACTGCTGCTAAGCGAGACAAGGTTTTTCTCCTGGTGACCTTATCAATAAGAGGACAGTGCCATCACGACAGCGAGGATCGAGCCCAGGTCATTCGTTATTTGGCGCTTCGTGCGTCGATCAGATCCGCAGTCGTATGGCTCAGGCGATCGGCAAGAACCCGCACCATCTCGATGGTCATTTCCGGGAACTCCTTCATAAGCCTCAGGAAATGATCCTTGCGGATTCTCAAGGCTTCCAGCGGACATGCCGCTCTGACGGTGGCCGTGCGGGAGCTGTTGCACAATATGGCGATCTCGCCAACAATCGAATTTGGCACCAGTTCGGCAACTTTTATCGGTCCGCTGTCGGAATCGACCAGAATATCCGCCCTGCCTGAAAGGATGACATAGGCGGCGTCTCCCTCGTCGCCCTGCCGGAAAAGGATCTGGCCGGCGCTATAGCTCACGCGATCGGATGTGAACGCAAGCAGCTTGAGCTTTGTCGGCTCTATGCCAGAGAACAAGGGAACGCGTTGCAGCATTCCAACCTCATCCTTGAGCAGCATTGTCGCAAACCTTCCCAAAATTCGCGTCTGCGAGACTAGAACAACCGACACCCAGATGGAATCAATTCTGTTTCCGGATGGCGAGACGAACCACGCGAAAGGTGGCGAGCCCGATCAGCCGGAAACCCGAATCCCTTGACCTTGCAGCAAGTTCCCACCGGCAGAACGATCCCATCTGAATGTCCAATGCTCTATGACAGCAGTTCCTTGAAAATACCGTTCCCTGCCAAAAGTGTCTCGTGTGTTCCGTCCTCCACCAAACGACCCGAGTCGAAGACGACAACGCGATCGAACATCATCCCCATTGCCGGATTCGTCACGACCCACACAATTGCCGGCGAATGGCCGTCGCGTCTGGCTTCCTCGAGCACGTTTCGCAGCACCTTATCCTGCATGCGCTGGTCGAGCGCCGACAGCGGCCGGTTGAGAATGAGAAAATCGGGACGCTTGAGCAGGGCCCGGGCAACATCGAGCTTCTGTCGCTGTCCACCGGTCAACCGCCTGCCGCCGGCACCGACGTTGAAGTCCAGGCCGACATTCAAAAGTTCGGCATAAAGTCCCAGTTCGTCAAGAATGTCGTAGACGATGGAGCGTATGCGGTCCGGTGCGTCGGGATGGTTGTTGCCCACACGCCCGAACAGGACATTGTCCATGACGGTAGCCGCGGCAATGTATCTGGCAGGATCATACCGTTCGACCGCATTTTGCAGCTCGGACGGCAGGTTTTCATAGAACCGGTTGCGTGCAGCCACGATCTTGCTCATCAGCTCGTCGCTCAGCAGGCCGAAACGGTGCCGGGGCTCGATATAGGCAAAGCTCAAGGTGACGATCATGGCGCGGTCGTTCTCCGAAACCGCCTCGTAGGGACGGTTCTTGAGCCGTTGCAGCAAGGTTTCGTAGGCGGGTATCTCCTCGGCGCTCATGAAGGCGAGCTGCTGGAAGAACTGGTGATCGGGCGGCAGGTCGGCAAACAGCTCGATCGCCTGTTCGGCGATCTCCATGCCCATTTCGTAGAGCGTGCGGTCGAGGCCGGCTTGCCTCAGCACAGAAGCAAAATAGGAATTGGCCGCCAGGGCCCTGTCGGCCAATTCGGGGCCGGCGGCGGCGCCGAAAAGCAGGTTTTGGCCGATCGTTGCTTCCTTGTTGTAGGCGCCCGGTTCGAAAGGAACCACAAGTCCGCTCAGCCCTTCGTGTTCCAGCCGCGTTCGCAGCGCCGCACGCAGTTCGACGATCCGCCCGGCAAGCTCCGTGTGACGCGTGAGGTCGGCCGAAGAGCGCAAGCCAAGATCCAGGATATCGCGCGACAGAACAACCGCGTCGAGCACCCGGCGCACGGGTTCAATGAGGTCGTTCGGGCCGGTAGCGCCGGCGGAAGCATAGTTGATCCAGTCGCTGTGGATATCAAGATCCGGATTGCCCGACCGGCGCGCCTCGTGGATGTTCCAGCGGTTCTGGTCTGCCGCAGCACCATCGTAAGTCACTGATGTCAGCGGCGCATGCTTCAACCCGTAGAGCAGGTTATCGCGGAGGCTCGCCTGGAACAGGAAAACATCCGACGAGGCATAGGACATGCGCCGGCCGGTCACTGCTTCGGGGAGTTCAAGCAGGTCGTCGGCGCCCGAAGCCACCTTTCCGCTGTCCGGCCAATTCAGCCGCGCGAAGGCCTCTGCAAGCGCCTCCGCTCCGCCTGTTGCGGTACTGACCAGCGCCACCGTCTCACCAGGCTTGACCTGGAGGGAGATACGGTCGAGGAGCATTGCACCGCCATCGTCTGCTATGGACAGACTGATCGCCGACAGGGGGTTGGTCATCGGATCTGGATCGTCGATCGTCAATGCCCCGATTCGCGGCGCAATGAGACCCTCGACGGTGAACTGTTCAACGACCTGTTGATATTTGACCTGGACATCCTGCCGGTCCTGATCCCAGTCGATCAGTTCCTTCATCGGTCCGGGCAGGTCCTTGTAAGCGCCGATCACGGCCACGAGCTGGCCGACGTCCAGCCGCCCCTGGATAACCAGATACCCGCCGATCATGTAGAACAGAAACGGCGTGACCTGTGCGAGAAAATTGTTGAGGAACTTCACCATGAATTTCCATTGGTAAAGATCGAAGCGGATCTTAAAGATGAGCCCGAGCCGGGCAGCTATGTCGGCGCGCTCGTAGTTTGATGTATCGTGGACGTGAACCGCGCCGATGCCGTCGACGATTTCGCCAACGCGGCCCGAAAGCGCGCGCGCCGTCAACTGCCGTTTGCGCCCGAGCACGATCAGCCGCCGCCGCATTCGCGGGATGAGCACGATCTGGATCACCACGATCATGGCCGCTACCATTCCGAGCCAGAGGTTCTGGACCAGGATGAACAGCATGGCCGTCAGCGCCTGGCCGCCGAGCAGTACTGGCTGCAGGAAGGCATCGCCGATGAAGCCGCCCAGCGGCTCCACCTCGTCCTTCACCATGGTCGCCACTTCGGCGGATTTCACCCGCTTGAAGTAAAACGGCGGAAACCGCAGCACACGATCGACCAGTTCGAAGCGGATACGCCGCAGCATGCGTTCGCCGAGGCGGCCCTTGTAGGTGTTGATGTAGAGTTTGAACAGGCCGTTGATGACGACTAGCAAGAGGAACACAAGGCTCAGGGCAAACAGCGTCGACGTGCGGTCGAGCTGAAAACCGGAGAAGAACTGGACCTCTCCAATGAACGGCAGGTTATAGTGTAGCCTCATGAAGGGCTGGGTCGCGCCCGGTTGCTCGAAGCCCTTACCTTGGATCGGGCCGTTGACGATCAGCTTCGGCAGGTCGAAGGACATGAAATACGGGATCATCGAAAGCAAGACGATCATCAATATCCAGACCTGCTGCTTCTTGGTATGCGTCCAGATATAGCGGGCTAGGCTGGGTTCCATATGCGACTGAGGACCTTCAGTTGGAAGGATGGATGTAAAAGCACCTGCCGGGGGACGGCGTATCGGCGATTTCTTCGCCGCCAGCGACAAGTTCGAAACTGCAGTGCGCGGAGGCTGTCCTCCGATCAGCGATGGAAGGAACCTGCGAGGCGGCGCGATCCAGTTCCGGCGCAGGGTCGATGACAACGACATGGGCATTGTTCATCGGCGAAGAAAGCAGCCGGCCAAACGGATCGCGGCTTCCGTAGGGTTTTGACGAATAGCCGAGCAGCACGAGGCCGCAGCTGCGCCGCTGGTGCTGGCGGATGGACGCCGATGGTCCGAACAGATGCAACAGGCTCTCTCCGGCACCGGGCAATGGCGAAGCGGCTTGCGGCATAATCACGTCCGCGGATCAAACAGCCTTGCGGGAGGCAAGATTGCGTTGTGTCGCCCAAAATCCCAACATACAAGGCGAATATGATGGATGTCACGCAACCACGCAATGCCGGCATGGACCAGCACGAACAAGCCTTGGACCTCACGCGGGGAATTGCTGCCTATGTCAACCACCCTCTCGTCGCAGGGCTGGCGCGCGTCATCAGCAAGCATCCGAAGGCCGATATCGCCAACGCCTTCAACCACAAGCAGGTCGCCTGCAAGATGTGGGCGCTCGACAGGCTGTTCGAAAGCTGCGGCGGCCGGTTCGGGCGCATATGGGTTCTGGGTGGATGGTACGGCGTATTGCCGGCAATGCTTTTCAACGACGCCCGCTTCGACATCGCGGCGATCGATAGCATCGACATCGATCCCGAAGTCGCGCCGGTCGCCCGGACCCTCAACCGGGAAGCCGGCGACCGGTTCCGGGCGCTGACGGCAGATATGTACGCACTCGACTATGCGGCCGGGCGGTCCGACCTGATAGTCAACACGAGCTGCGAACACATAGCCGATCTGCGCGCCTGGCTTGCTCTGCTCCCCCGGGGCACGAATGTACTGCTGCAATCCAACGATTATTTCAGCGAGCCGACGCACATCAACTGCGTGGCTTCACTTGCAGCCTTCGAAGCAATGGCGGCGCTACGGGAGACGCGGTTTTCCGGCGAACTGCCGACAAAAAATTATACGCGCTTCATGCTGATTGGAACTGTTTAATGCATTCGGCGACTTCGCCGTAGCCTTCCGTCCGGAATTGCGTCAAAACAAAGAGATAGAGCGGTTCTGCGTTTCCGTGAAACGATGAACCGCTCTAGGATCCGTCGTCTGTTTGATCATGCCCGTTTCCGAAACCAGGCCCCATTTTTAGGAACCATGTTCGATACCTCTCGCGCAGGATTTGCGCCGAGTGACGCGCGCCTTCCAGATCGAGGCGATGCGCGGATGGCCTCGGTCTCACAAGCGCCTGTTCGATCGCTTGCGCCAAACCTTCAGGCGTTAGGTCCTTTTCCATCAGCACCGTTGCAAGACCGAGTTCTTCGAGCATCAGGGCGCGAACCGTTTGTTCGGTTTCCCCGCCGGCTGCAAATGGAACAAGCAGGGAGCGACAACCCGCGCGCAGGACATCGCAGACCGTGTTGTAACCCGCCTGCGAGACTGACAGGCGGGCGCCGGCTAGCAGGCTGGCGAAATCCTCGCGGAACCGAAAGATGGACAGGCCCGGCGTGGCATCGCGTGCGATCGCGTCAAACTCGTCTTTCGGCAGGTTTGGGCCGGTGATCAAACACCATGTCCAACCGTTGTTGGCATTCCGCGCCGCTGCGATGGCGGAGCTGACAAGGCTCTTTCCGGCAGCCCCGCCGCCAACCGACACCAGAACGTCGAAGCGCTCGGAGGCCGCGGGCGATGGCGGCGCGGCAACGAGCCCTGTGTAGGTGACCTCGGCCCTGATCGCCCCAGCCAGTGGAAATGTCTTGTCGATGGTTGCGAAAGCCGGATCGCCGTGGACCATAACAAGGTCGAAATGCCGGTTGATGAGATCGACCGTTTCCTCATTTCGGCCCGGCTTGACGCGCTCCTGAAGGATATCACGGACGGACGTCGCCAGCAGCGGTCTGGGCGACGTCGCGTCGATGGCCTCGATCAGCGGCAAGAGTTCGAAGCGCATCTGCCGGCGTCCAAATGGAAACGCCTCGACAACGACGATATCAGGCCTGCAATCCCGGTATGCCTGCAGCAGCATCTCTGAACGCCGTTTCTTGAAATCATCGTCGATGGGTTTGCCCTGCAGGTCGACAAGTCCGGAAAATCCTTCATCACCGGAGGTGACAGGTGGCAGGGTTACAGATTTTACCCCAAGTCCCGGAAACCCCGCCATCGGCGCTCCGCCGGTCACGACGGTTACGTCGAACCCGTCATCGACCAGAGCCGCCGCGATGCGGCTGGAGCGCGCGAGATGGCCGATACCGAGCAGGTGCTGGACATAGAGGAAGACGCGCTTCAATCGGCGGCCCGCCACTCGCGCTCGAACAGTTCCTTGAGCTGTCCAATGCTTGCCATATGATCGAAATTGCCGCGCACGCGCCGCTCTGCGGCGTCGCCGAGGCGGGCGCGCAGCACGGGATCACGGATCAGGCGCTCCAGCGCCTGTGCCAGGGCAATTGGGTTTTCCGTCGGAACCAGCAGCCCGGTTTCATCCGGCGATAAAAGCTCCGGCACGCCGGAAATATCGGTCGACACGCAGGCAAGCCGCTGGCTAGCCGCCTCCACCAGAACATTCGGCAGACCGTCCCGGTCGCCATTTGCGGTGATCCTGCAGGCCAGGGCGAAGATGTCGGCGCGGCGGTAGTGCTGAAGCACCTCCTCCTGCGCAAGCGCGCCTTTCCAGGAGACGCGACCATTCAGCCCGAGCTTTTGCGCAAGCGCCTTGAGCCGTTCTAGTTCCTCGCCGCTGCCGATATGCTCAAAACGCCACGCCAAATCGCCAGGCAAGAGGGCAAGGGCCTCCAGTAAGGTATCGTAACCTTTCTTTTGAACGGCGCGCCCGACACTCAGAACGATAACCGGTTCGTCCGGCGCCGAGCCGTCATGCTGTTTTCGCGCCTCGCCGAAACTGCCGAAGCGGTCAAGGTCGAGCCCATGATAGCTCAGATGCACAGACGAGTTGCCGTTGGAGAGTTCTTTCAGACGGTCGAAGCCGGTTTTCGTGCAAGTAACCGTCCAGCGCGCCGAGGCAAGCTTGCCAGCCAGATCCCAGTCCGCCGAAGTCCAGATGTCCTTGGCATGGGCTGAGCAGCTCCAGGGCAGGCTACGAAGCTGGCTGGCATAGCGCGTCACCGATGCCGGCGTATGTGCGAAATGTGCATGCAACCATCCCGCGCCTTCCGGCCATTCGGCCGCCAGCACAAGCGCTTGCCCGAAGCGGCGCACGCGATTGCGCGTAAAGTCGCGGGGGATATCGGTAGCCAGCGATCCGAGCGCGCGCCAGAAGCCCGGCCGCAGCAGATGAGCAAACAGCGAGCGAACCACGCGCAGCGGCTCTTCATGCAGATATTCCGGCAGATAGTGGACGGGCGCTTTGATCTCGTCATGCACGGGGTGGCGTTTTGCGTCGGTCGGCCGCCTGAGCGCGACGAGTATCAGCTCGAACCCCGCACGCTCCAGACCGAGCAGTTCCTGCGCGATGAAGGTTTCCGACAGCCGCGGATAGCCCTTCAGAACCACCACGATCTTGCGATGTTGCAACTCAATTCAGCCCTTCAATGACCGAAAGGTGATGGCCGGCCCGCCGGTCGAGCAGTTCCGCGACGATTTCGGAAATATGAGGCAGCCCTTCCAGCGTCAGATGCGGATTGCTCTGTGATGGGCGGGGCCGGTCCGGCAGTACCACCAGTGCATCGGCAAACCGCTGGGAATCCTTGGCTTCTTCCGGCAAAAGCATCTCGATGAGGCCGAGTTCGGCTGCGCGCCGAGCGCGGATCAGTTGTTCCTCACGCGGCTCGACGCGCGGCACGATCAGCGCCGGCTTGTCGAAAGATAGTATCTCGCAATAGGTGTTGTAGCCGCCCATCGCCACCACCGCCTTGGCGCCGGCAATCAGGTCTTCCATGCGGTTGTCGAACTCGATGATCTTGATGTAGGGGATCTTGGACCCCTTCCTGAGCAGCTTGTTGCGCTTGCGCGCCGGCATGTAAGGCCCAAGCACAATCAGCGCCCTATGCTGCAAGTGCGGATCCTGCTGATAGGCATCGATGACTTCGTGGATCAGTTCGGCGCCGTCACCGCCGCCACCGGTGGTAACGAGGATATAGTCGCCCTCGGGCCGGTGGCCGGGCAACTCGTTCCGCTGCAGGCTCCGTTGCAGGAAACCAACGAACCTCATCTTTGCCCTGACAGCCGGCGGCACGTCCAAGCCGGTTAACGGATCGTAAAAATCCGGCGGACCATAGGCCCAGACCTTGTCGTAGAACAGGCCTATCTTGCGCATCACATCCCTGCGTGCCCACTCTGCTTCGAGCAGGTGCGGCGCATCCATCACCTCGCGCAGGCCAAGCACGAGCGTGGTGCCCCGCGTCTTGAGGTAGGATAGCGTGTCCTCAATCTCGCCGCGCAGGCCGAGCGGTTCCTTGTCGACGATGAAGATATCCGGCCGGAAGGTCTCGGCTGTGTGGCGGATGATCGACTGGCGCATCCTTAGCGTCTCATGCAGATCGATATCCTTTTCCAGCGAGGTGTATTCGCCGTTGCGCAACTTTATGACGCTGGGGATCTTCACGAAGTCGACACGGGCGCGGTAGTCGAAGGCGCCAGCGATAGGCGCACCCGAAATGATAAGCACCTGCAGTCCGTGGAAATCCTCGACGAGCGAATGCGCGATCGTCCGGCAGCGCTGCAAGTGGCCGAGCCCGAACGTGTCGTGGCTGTACATGAGAATTCGAGCATCTTGTGCGTGCTGGGTCATTCTTGATCGTCTTTTAGAATTTTGCCTTGAGGACCGTAGGCGACCCCGCAGGCTTCGAAACCATCCTGGGTCTACCGACTTGTTTTGAAACATGAATGCGCAATTTTCAATTTCTATTGCCTAAGAAAGCCCGCAGATCGCCTCCGCATCCGCGAGTTCATATACTCCTATGCACACTGCGCCGACCGGCGCAATGCGAAAGGCCAGATCGCGCTCTTCACTCCAGACCGGCACTTCGAGGTGTACATGGGCGCGCCAAGATCCGAAGCCCTCCATGGATCTACGCTCGCTCGCTGGAATGCCGCCAAGCACCCGGCGCAACGGTCTAGCTCGGAACGATGAAGTCTTGCACCACAACATCGGTTTCTTCAAAGGTAGGGGGAACGACGGCCGTAGATGTCGTTGCTTGCAGATTTGACCGGAAGGTTACGCACGATGCCGCTCATGGTTCGAAGATTGGTAGCCAGGAATCCGGCGCGCTCGGCACGACGTCTCGGATATGCGACCGCGATGTTTGTCCTGATTGCAAGGCCGCTCGTCTTTGGAATCGCCCTCTTGTTGGCTGGTCCCGCACAGGCGCAGGCGCCGACCGTCCCTCCTGAAAAGGTCAAACAGCTATTCGAGCTTCTCGACGATCCGTCAGTCAAGGCCTGGGTGGCTGAACAACGAAATCAGGGCGCCGGATCGACGGGAGCGCCTGCCGATGCAGGAGCTTCGCCGGCCAACGCATCGTCCGATGCCGTGCCCGCACCTGGCCAGATGAATACGATGGCATCCTCGACGCTCGATCGGATCAAGCATCATATCGAAAGAATCGTGCGGACTTTGCCCTTGCTGCCAGGTCAGTTCGCACGCGTTCGGGCAGCGACCATGGACGATATGTCCAGCAAGGGGTCGGCCGGCGTGCTTTTGCTGATCGCGATATTCATCGCTGCCGGCGTGGCGCTCACCTGGGCAACGTACAGGCTCACCCGTCCGTTTCGTCTTTGGATCATCGCGCAGCCGAAGGATACGCCCATCGGGCGGGCAAAGAAGATTGGTGGCCGCACGCTTTACTCCAGCCTGCTGATCGTCTCGTTCGCGCTTGGCAGCGCCGGCGCGTTCATGTTGTTCGATTGGCCAATGCTTATCCGCGAGATCGTGCTGACATTTCTGATGGCTGCAGTCGTTACAGCTGGTGTGCGCATGTACCTCGCAGCCATGCTCGTCCCTTCCTTCATGCAGGTCGAGAACGCCGTCGAGGTTCGTGCTTTGCCGATCACCAACGAAACGGCTGACCATTGGTTCTATTGGATACCTCGGATCGTCGGCGTCTTCGCCTTCTTCGCCGCCGCGTTCATCCTCTTGCCGGGTCTCGGCATCGATCGGGATGGGATGATGGTCCTGTCGGTAGGCGCCGATTTCGTGCTGCTTGTGCTCTTATTGCTTGCCGTTTGGCGTCGGCCAAGAACCCAGCGGGAGGGTGCGAGCCAAAGCAGCGGTCACACGGCAGCGACATGGTTGTTGACGTCCTATTTCGCCGTTTTGTTCCTGCAGCGGATCGCCGGCCTTTATGTACTCTTCTGGTTTACCTTCGCCGCGTTCTTCCTGCCCTTGGCAATCGTGCTGGCGCAGCGCGGGGTCAACTTCGTCCTGCGGCCGGGCTCGGAAGAAGCTGGCCGGCCTACGATCCCGGCGGTGACGATCGCTGTTATCGATCGCGGAATCCGGATGATTTTCATCCTGGCGGCGGCTTATTTTCTCGCGCGTGCCTGGGGTCTGGACATGCAGTCCATGCAAGGCAGCGATACGACGACCACGCTCATACTGCGCGGCCTGATCAATGTCATCGTCATTGCGCTTGCCGCCGATTTCGGCTGGTCGATCATCAAAGCGTTGATCGAACGAAAGCTGGGCATCGAAACACCGCACGCGGTGATGGGCGACGAGGACGTGCCGATCATCGATCCGCAGCAGGCGCGGCTGCGCACGCTGTTGCCGATCATCCAGAACATTCTGCTGGCAGTGATCGTGGTGATGGCGGTGCTGATGATGCTCGCCTCGGTGGGCATCCAGATCGGCCCGCTGATCGCCGGCGCCGGCGTCGTTGGCGTCGCCGTGGGATTTGGGGCGCAAACCATCGTCAAGGACGTCATTTCCGGCGTGTTTTTCCTGCTCGATGATGCGTTTCGTGTCGGCGAATACATTACATCCGGCCGTTATGTGGGAACGGTGGAAAGCTTCTCGCTGCGCTCGGTGAAGCTTCGACACCATCGTGGGCCGCTGTTCACAATACCTTTCGGTGAACTCGGCGCAGTCCAGAACCAGAGCCGAGACTGGGTTACCGACAAATTCAACATCACCGTCGGCTATGACACCGATATCGACTTCGCTCGCAAGCTGATCAAGCGAATTGGCCTCGAGCTGGCGGAAGATCCCGAATTCAAGCACTGGGTGATCGAACCGATCAAAATGCAGGGCGTACAGGAGTTCGGCGAGTACGGCATCGTATTGAGGGTCAAGGTCACAACTAGACCGGGAGGCGCCTTCGGCATGAAAGGCAAATTCTATCTACGGATCCGCCAAGCCTTCAAAGAGCAGGGCATCGAACTCCCGTTCCCGACCGTTCAGGTCCAGGGGTTGCAGGGCCCACATGGGGCAGAGCATGCGCCGTTGGAGATCACACCCGCGTTGAAAATGGCCGTGGCGCAGTCGCACACCAACCGGCGCAGAAGAAAAGCCGGCACAACGGAGTAGGAAGCCGTCACGTCTGCCGGTCACAG
The DNA here is from genome assembly GCF_014843905.1 of Mesorhizobium silamurunense. Lineage (NCBI taxonomy): Bacteria > Pseudomonadati > Pseudomonadota > Alphaproteobacteria > Hyphomicrobiales > Phyllobacteriaceae > Mesorhizobium > Mesorhizobium silamurunense. The sequence continues at coordinate 96,638 of NZ_LPVS01000067.1, forward strand.
CGCGGCTTTCTGCGGCATCCTGGACTGACTGTCGTACAGCAAAGGAATTCAATCCGTTCGCATCGCGCTGGTTTTTTAGTAGGCTGTCGCGTGGCAAGGTTGAGGAT
>NZ_LPVS01000066.1:0-4091 GCF_014843905.1 Mesorhizobium silamurunense
TTATAAGGCGATAGCGAGATGAGCATTATGAATCGAGATCGGGCGGGCCGAGAAGATGAACCACCTCGGCGCGTTCGATGAACTTCAACTCGGCCAGCGCCATGATGCGGTTTTATCGAGCGAAGGCTGGAAGGCGAAGTCGGCGAGCATCTTGAGCGCGGTGAGGCGCGCCATCATCAGCGCCGCCTTGATACGCCGGCACGATCGCCGGGGAAGAGCCACGTCTCTGGCCGCCGCATCTTCCAGTAGTCGCGCAGGATCTCCAGGAGCTTGGGCGACAGCATCAGTAGCGGTCTGCCCTACTCGACGCGGACGACCATTCTCTGGCTGTCGATGTCGGTGGGCTTCAGCTGCACCGCCTCCGAGATGCGCAAGCCGGCGGCATAGCATGTGGTCAGGATGGCGTGATGTTTGACTCGATCACGCAGTCGAGGAACCTTAGAACTCCTCGGGCCGAGGATGATCGGCAGAGAAAGCGCAGCGCCGCAATGGCGATGTAGATCGAGCCGGGCGCCAGCTCTTCTCGTTGGTCAGATAGACCTGCTAGGTCCGAATGTCCTCGCGCCCGAGCAGGTCCGGCGACTTGCCGGGTGTTGAACGCGGGTTGTGCACCTGCATGTCCTCGCTCATGCGCTGGGGAAGTTGGGTCATGACAAGCTCCTTTGTCCGATGGGAATGGGCTGTAAGCGGCCACCCCCGGGCTCGCGTAGTTGGAGCTCCTATTGCATGCATGACCGGCGCCACGGACGACGCCATCAGGGCCGCGCCAGCGGTGTATAGCTGCGGTCGCGGAGCGGGTTAGTCCTATAAAGGTTATGCGTTGCAGGCACTTGTCCGTGCCGGGGGCTGGCGTTACCTTTTCGTCGGGCATCCGACATTCTTGTCCAGCTTCGAACACAACAAAGGTTTGCCAGTGGGCACGCGCGACTTATCCCGCAGGGGAGCGGTAGCCCATGTGTCTACGCCCGAGGACGAGGGATCGACGACCACCCGGATCGCGTCGAAGAAGACGAGCGGATAGACGGCGTCAAGCGGCCTGTTCTGCCATTCGGCCACCTCCTCCAGAACGGCATCGGTGACGGCCGAGATCGGGTCCGGCGAGACGTCGATGCCGTAGAGCTCCTCCAGATGGCCGCGGATCTCGCGCACCGTCATGCCGCGCGCATATATGGAGATGATCTGTCGTCGAAATCGGGAAACCGGCGCTGATACTTGGCGATCAGCTTGGGATCGAAGGTTCCGGCACGGTCGCAAGGGATGGTCAGCGTCATCTTCGATGTGCCCGTTAGCACCGACTTTCGCGAATGGCCGTTGCGGCGATTGGCATTCCCCTCGGTGCTCTCATCCGAAAGGTGCTCTTCGAGTTCGGCGTTCAAAATGCGCTCCGAAAGCGCCTTCTTCAGATCGTCAAGCAGCCCATCTCGGGCAAACACCTCATTGGGATCGCGGCCCTGCCTGACCAAAGATCAGAATGCCTTGTTGGCGTTCTACGATTTCCCCCGAGCATTGGGATCATCAGCGGACGTCGAATCCCGATCGAGAGCATCTTTGCCACCGTTCGCGATCGCACGGTGCGCACTAAAGGCTCCCCATCATCGAAGACCGCCAGGCTGATGGTCTTCAAACTGGTAATGGGCCAAGTTCCAGCATAGCTCCGCAGTCAAAGGCACGCGCTGTCATGAAAACGGATGAGCAAACCCGGCGACGATTGTCACCACCGCGTATCATTCTCCCTTGGCCTCGCGAACGCTTCGCCGTCAGACATCCGAGGCAGAAGCCGGATGCCCGAATTGGGCTCGTCGGATCTTAGCGAAGGGCGCAGTAATGGTCGTCCTTATCGCCAACGGCGGGCGCCGCGGCTCGATCGACTGCAACAAGCATAATTGCCTCCACCGAGTTTTTCGCTAACAATCACACTCTGAGCACACGTCTCTATTAATCACTCGTCATAAGATCTTTGGGCGAAATACCAGAATCTATTAGCACTTGCACTCTGTCGGCGCCCCACGCTCCCTAACGCTGCAGCGCGACGCCTCGACCGGTTCGAACAGCTGTTTCGAACAACGCGCTTGCGACTGCAAGGTCGGCAAGGGCACATCCCGGAAATAGAAATAGCGTGCGCTGGGTTGGATCCGAGGAACGGCCTCGCTCAATTCCGCTCGTTAGCATTGCCAAATCCGCATCAAAGGGGCCGGGATAGGCGAGCTTGGATCGGTTTTCTGGATCCTCCGCCTGGGCGCGATCGTCAACGACGCGAAGGTCGAATACGTTGAAGGTTTCGACGTGCCATGACCGACCGAGGTCGACCGCGCTGACGAAACTGCCTGGGCGCAGTTGGCTCGCATCGAGGAAGGGAGCAAGCGTAGCGGTCGCGGGCACTGTCGTTATGACGACGTCACAGGCGAGCGCGTCATCCGCGGCCGTGGTTTCGCGGCTTTGCAGACCTTTCTCTCGTGCGATATCGGCCAACCGGCGCGCCGAGGTTGCCTTGGGGTCGAAACAAACTGCCTCGACCAATCCGGGGAAAAGATCGTACATTGCTTCAAGGTGTCCGAGCGCTTGTTGGCCGCAGCCCACAAAGCCAATAGATGTGCTATCCGGGCGCGCAAGATATTCCGCCGCAAGTGCCGACATGGCGGCGGTGCGTAAAACTGTGAGGCTGTTGCCGTCCATAACCGCTAGAGGTTGTCCAGTATTAAAATCACTGAGAATAACAAGACCGTTAACGTTCGAAAGCCCTCGCCCGGCATTTTCAGCTGCGATGCCGACCCATTTGGCTGCAGCATATGGAGGCTCGGGCGAGGCTGCGCACAGCGCTTGAAAGAAATGTCCAGGAGCGATTGCGAGGGTCTGCTTCGGACTCACCTGAACGCGGTGTTGGGCGTGCAAACGGAATGCTCGCGCGAGGCTCAGGCGTAGATCGGCTGGATTGGGCCTAAGGGCAAGGATTTCAGCCCCGCTCAGGTAGAGCAACGGATCACTCACAGCCGACCCTCCTTAACAATCACCCAAGCGCGCGGCTCACCACTCGCGAACGTCTCGGGACGTTCTTTTCCTGCTCCAACCATTTTCTGCCCCTGATGTGTTTCTTGACCATGAATCCCGGCGCGACGCCAGACTTACCATAGGCATAGGCGCCGCCGTAGATCGGATTCTCAATGATCCGGTGAACGGTGGCATAGCTCAGCCTGCGCGAGACGACGTCGCCATTGTTGCGTTTGGCAGCAAATTCAGTCCATGCTCGAGGAACCACATCAGCGCCTGCCAGGCGCTGCCGAGTTCCGCGACCTTGTCAAACACCAAGTTGATGGCCTCCTGCACGCGGCGATCAGGATCCTTCTCAAACTGGTCACCGACCTTCGCGAAGCCGACGGGGCTGCAACGACGAGTTCGCCGCGAGGAGCCTTGTCGTAGCGGGCCGAGCGTGAACGCGGGCGCAGAACTTCGAGCTCATACTCGTTTGAGGCTCCCCTTCAATCCCGGCAGCAATCGGTCATTGCCCTGGCGACGCATAGACCGTCTCCTGATCGATTAGCACGGTGTCGACGACCCGGCACATCTAGATGAGTTGCTGCCGATCGCGGCTGTTGCGGGCAAAGCGCGAGATCTCCCGTGCCGCAAACCGCACCGACTTTGCCAAGGGCAGAGCTCGGCGACCATCCGGTCGAAACCGGCGCGTGCGACGCCGCCACCGGCAGAGCGACTGAGACCGCTATTGATCGTCTCGATGGGGACCAGCCGAGCGCCGTCAGGCGGTCGTGCATTGCATATTGAAGCATACTGCTCTCTCGCGACTGTGCAGAACCTGATGGGCGGACGATGCCATGTATGAAGAAGCCCGCGCCAAACATCGGTCCCGTGGGCGTTCCGTCATCGAGTTGTACAATACCGCGGGGCCACATTCCTCGCTCGGAGGGCGCGATGCAACTGCGCTTCATAGAGCGGCAATATGGCGGATTCTATCGGGAATGTGGCGCCAAATGTCAAAGGAATGGCGGGCCTACTAAATTACTGTTCAGCCTCGAAGTTTAAGAGACCAGAGGACATTGCTCTATGGGACTTCCAAGTCACGTCAAATACGTCATCGTCGG
>NZ_LPVS01000068.1:0-4119 GCF_014843905.1 Mesorhizobium silamurunense
GGGCGCCGGCGCGGTTGCGGCCGGGGTCTGCGCCGCCGGCGCGGCAGCCTGATCGGTGGCGGCCGGTGGCTGCGGAACGGTGAGCAATTCGGACGGCTTGCCCGGCTCCTCGACCATCGCCAGCACCTGGCCGGTCGGGCTCTGCGGCACCGAGACGACGGCGGTCTGGGCTGAGGCGACGGCGACGCCGCCGACCGTCGAGCGAAGCGTGATCGTGTAGTCGCCGGGCTTCAGTGGATCGTCGAGCACGATGGCGAAGGCGCCGTCGGGGCCGGCATCGGTCGCGCCTAGCACCGTCCCGCCATTCAAGACCTCGACCTTGGCATTGGGCGCCGCGCTGCCGGCGACGACGATCGAGCCATTGCCTTCGACCCGCACGACATCGAAGGTCGGCAATATCGGACCGGCGGCTGGCGCGGATGCCGCCGGGGCCGTCGCGTTGTTGGCCGGGGCCGTTGCATTGTTGGCGGGCGCCATCTTGTTGGCTGGGGCCATCGTGTTGGCCGGAGCCTGCGGCAAGCGCGCCTCGGTGGACGTGCTGTTGGATTCAGCCGGCTTCGTGTCCGCTTGCGGAAGTGCCGCGACCTGTGCCGGCTTCTCTTTGTTGATATATGGGTCGAGCGCGCCCGACCCGTAGGCGACCGCCGCGACGACGGCAACGCCGCCCGCCGCGAACAAAAACGCCTTGGAAGGATTGATAGCCATAATCTTTTAGTGCCCCCTTAGCCACCTAACGCCGGTCTAGCGTGTTTTAACCAGTGCTACAAGAAAAAGCCCGCCCATGGGCTTGACCGCGCCAACCGTCCCCATCACCAATCATCCCATGAACACGATTCGATCCGTCTGCGTCTATTGCGGTTCGTCTCCGGGCCGCGACGAGGCTTATGTCAAGGCCGGCCACCTGCTCGGCCGCTCGCTCGCCAAGTCAGGCCTGCGCCTGATCTATGGCGGCGGCACCAAGGGCATCATGGGCGCCGTCGCCGACGGGGCGCTCAAGGCCGGCGGCAAGGTGACCGGCATCATCCCGCGCTTCCTGATCAACAAGGAGGCGACGGAAACCGCTCTCGACAAGCTCGACGAGCTGTTGATCACCGATAACATGCACGAGCGCAAGCACAGGATGTTCGAGAAATCCGACGCCTTCGTGGCGCTGCCGGGCGGCATCGGCACGGTGGAGGAGATCGTCGAGGTCATGACCTGGGCGCAGCTCGGCCATCACCGCAAGCCGATCGTGTTCGCCAACATTAAGGGCTTCTGGGACCCGATGCTTTCGCTGATCGAGCACATGTCGGGCGAAGGCTTCATCCACACCGCACATAGGGTGAAGCCGCTAGTGGTCAACGACCCCGAAGCCATCGTCGCCGCCATCATGGTGGCGGGGTCATCCGTGGATGCGCCGACAGAGGGTGTGCAGTCGGTGATAGATAAGATGTAGTGAATAGTGAATAGTGAATGGTTAGCTGCGAGGACCCGGCTTTTGTCCGCTGACCATCATCATTGAACCCACTATTCACTATTCACTATTCACTATTCACTATTCACTATTCACTATTCACTATTCACCGCCCTCCTCAAATCCCCAATCACCGCCCTTCGATCATTGCGCCGCCAGGCGAGCGCCCTCCTCAAATCCCCAATCACCGCCCTTCGATCATTGCGCCGCCAGGCGAGATGGATCGCAACGTTGCGCTTGAACCAGGGCAGATCGCGGAAGACGATGCCGCGCGGCGCCGCGACGCGGAGGCTTTCCTGCACCGTGGCGAGGCCGAGACCGGCGCTGACCAGGCCGAGCGAGGTCAAGGGGTCGGCCGTCTCGTAGGCGATGTCGGGCAGGAAGCCGGCTTCGGCGCAGGCCGCCAGGAACTGGGCGCGATTGGTGTCGTCGGGCTGACGCACGACGGTGATCCAGACGCGACCGTCGAGATGGTTTGGCCGGATGTCGGTGACACCGACAAGCGGATCATCCTCGGGGATAGCCAGCACCAGCGGCTCGCGACGTACCAGCATGCTCTCGATATCGGGATCGCCCTTCGGCGCAGGGGCATAGACAAAGCCGAGGTCGAGCGCTCGGCTTCGCAGATCCTCGAATTGCTGGGCCGTGCGGCCGCTCCTGAGCTGCAGATGGAGATCCGGCCGCCGGCGGCGGAATTCGCGCAGCATGTCGGCGACCAGACCGGCATGCACAGCGCCCTCGACATAGCCGACGGCGAGGCTGCCGGCGGCGCCGCTGGCGAGATTGCGGCCAAGCTCCTCCAGCCGCGCGGCATTGGCAAGCAGCGCGCGGGCTTCGGCGAGGAAAGCCCTGCCCTCGGCGTTGAGATGCACGCGCTGCTTCGCCCGCTCGAACAGGGCAACGCCCAGTTGCTCCTCGAGCTGCATGATCTGTCGGCTCAAGGGCGATTGCGAGATGTGCAGCTGCTCGGCGGCGCGGCCGACATTGCCGGCCTCGGCGACGGCGACGAAATATCTTATTTGGCGCAGGTCGAGCATCTTTGCCCCTATTGACTTAAGTCCTTATTGATCTGAACTTTAGCCTAATCAGTCTTTGACAGTCTGACCAGCCGGCGCGATATCTCCCGCATCAACAGGCCACAAAGGAGACCGCCATGCAGTTCTTTGCCCTTCTCACCCGCAACACCGAAAAGTTCAGCGACGCCGATTTCGCGCCGCTCCTGCCGGGCGAAGCCGAGCAAAGGCGCACGCTCTATGCGCAGGGCGCGGTGCGCCAGGTGTGGAACCGAGGCGACATCCCCGGCAGCGGCGTGATGTTCGAGGCGGCCGACGAGAAGGAGGTGCGCGGCCATCTCGCCACCCTGCCGCTGGTCGAGGCCGGCATGATGGAGGTCGCGGCAATCGTGCCGCTCAATCCCTATCCGGGGTTCGGGCCGAAGCGCTGAGGATAGCTGGCTGAGGCCGCCTTGCGCTCGGCAGCCTCATGGCCAGGCACTGAATTTGCTTGGAAACCATGCGATGTCGCATTTTCTCGGCTGCTCGACACCACCCATCGATCGCGGCAGAGGTCGTGGCCCCGGCCTTCTGGCAACGCATTCGCGACGACACCTGAGATAGACGGGGGTCCGGTTCGCGTCCCCACGTCTCCCAGGATGTCAGTGCCTCTTCGAGCTCGGCCTGGGTCGCCAGACCCCGCTCGCCGGCGAATGGGGCCAGCACGGTGTGCGCGTCAACGCCATCGCCCCCGGCTATTTCAAGACCGAGCTCACCGCCGCTTTAGTCGCCGACGAGACATTCTCGAGCTGGCTCACCGGCCGCACGCCGATGCGGCGCTGGGGCGATGTCGAGGAACTGGCCGGCGCTGCCGTGTTCCTGGCCTCCGACGCCGCAAGCTTCGTAACGGGACAGACGCTGCTGGTGGATGACGGGATAACCAGCGTATTGTGAGAGCGGTCGAGGACTGGTCCGACCGGCAGGCTCGTCTTCCCCACCGGCAGATGCTGCTCGACGGGCGGATCAATCCTGGCACCCTTTGCAAATCCGGCAAGCAGACTGTCCAGCGACAGCCTGCCGGACCCGCTGAGCGCCAGGATGAACATGCCGCCGGCAATGGCGAGATCCTTCTCGAAATGCAGCAGTTCGTTCTGGCTGGCGAAGTTGGCGTGGAAAAGGCTTGCCGTCATCAGGCAGAAGAGGCCGAGCGCTACCGCGCCGAGCCGCGCCAGGATGCCGAGCGCTACGGACAGGCCGGCGCCGAGTTGCAGGGCGATAGTGGCAAGAAGCAGCGGCGTGCCGACGCCGAGCGCGGCCATCGCCTTCTGGGCGCCCTCGAAATGCGTCGCGAGCTGCAATCCCTCATGCACGAAGATCAGAGACAGAAGCAGGCGACCGGCAAGCAGGACCACGTCCCGGGCGTGAAGGTTCTTGGCAAGTTCGGTCGATGTCATGGTCGGCTCCGGTTTTCGAAAGAAGGCAGTCGCCGCCGGTCGGGGTAGCGCTACGGATACTGACGTTGAAAAGGTCGGAGCCGGCGAGGGAGAGAACGCCGGCTCCGGTTTTCGGGCGCGCTTACCGCCAGCGCCCAAAAGTCGGTACTCGTGGGAGCGAGGTCAGTGCCAGCCCCCCTCATATGAGGCGAGTTGTGTCAACGGTAGCGGCGGCGAAATC
>NZ_LPVS01000073.1:0-75191 GCF_014843905.1 Mesorhizobium silamurunense
CTTCGCGGCGCCGTTCGGCGTCGCCGCGGCCCGCGGCGCGCCGGCGCCGACATCGGGACCATGCGCCGTGTCGGCGCGCTCGATGGTAACGGCGGAAGCCTGGACGTCGCCGATCTCGGTTGCGGTCGCCTCGGCGACGCGGCGGGTCAGCGTGGTGAACTCCATCGTCTTCAGGAAGCCGATCAGCTTCGGCCCGTCCGGCGCATGCAGAACCAGATCGTCCAGCCCCTCCTTCAGCGGCACATCGTTCTTCAACGTCACCAGCTCACGCGAGATGCGCGCCTTGTCGGCATTGGCGATGATGGTTTCGCGTCGCTTGTCCTGCTTGATCTCGGAGGCACGTGCGAGCAACCCGTCCAGGTCGCCGAACTGTTCCAAAAGCTGCGCCGCGGTCTTCGGGCCGATGCCGGGCACGCCCGGAACATTGTCGACCGAGTCGCCGGTCAGCGCCTGCAGATCGATCATCTTTTCCGGCGGCACGCCCCATTTCTCGATCACTTCGGGAATGCCGATCTGGCGGTCCTTCATCGGGTCGTACATGCCGACCGTCGGGCCAACCAATTGCATCAGGTCCTTGTCGGAGGAGATGATGGTGGTGTCGGCGCCGACCTCGCAGGCCAGCCGGCAATAGGTGGCGATGATGTCGTCGGCCTCAAAACCCTCCGTCTCGATACAGGGAACATTGAACGCTGCGGTCGCCTGGCGGATTAGGCCGAATTGCGGGATGAGGTCTTCCGGCGGCGCCGAGCGGTTGGCCTTGTATTCGGGGTAGAGATCGCTGCGGAAGGTCTTCGAGGAATAGTCGAAGATGACGGCGAAATGCGTCGGCACCACGCCGACATCGGTGTTGCGGGCGTCCTGCATCAGCTTCCACACCATGTTGCAGAAGCCGAGCACGGCGCTGGTCGGCAGGCCGTCGGATTTGCGGTTGAGCGGCGGCAGCGCGTGGTAGGCGCGGAAAATGTAGCCGGAGCCGTCGACAAGAAAGAGATGATCGCCTTTTTTCATGCCGGCAGGGATAGCGCGGCCAGGCTGCGCGGTCCATGCCAAAGGCTGTGCAAACCACCGGTTCCGGCAACACCCCTGACAGACACTGTCTCGGGCAAATCTCGCCGCTCACGGCCATGTTACAAAAGTGTAATCTTCGTGCCCTTGAATCGCCATGTTCACAGACCCAAATACCTGTCATCGGCATTTTTCGCCGAAGTCCGGAGTAAGGCCCGTCCCCCGCCTATCCCGGGCAACCTGCGGCAGCCTATCCCCCCTCTCCGGGCTGCCGCAACGTTTCGAGTAAAGACCGCCGTGGTTCCCCCTCCACCACGGCGGTTCTTTTTTGCCCTGCAGCCTGCGTGTCACCGGCGCCGGAGCCCTTGGTCCAACGATCGCGGCTTTGCGTTTTCTGCTCGTCCCTTTAGGGTCGGGCCAGAATCGAAAGGCTGAAAAAAATGTCCAGAATCTCCCCCGTCCTCGACCGTCTCGACCAGAATCTCGACCAGAGCCTGGAGCGGCTTTTCGGCTTGCTCGGCATCAAGTCGATCTCCACCGATCCCGCCTACCGCGCCGACTGCCGCAAGGGCGCCGAATGGCTGGTGACCGAGCTCAAGCTGATCGGCTTCGAGGCCAGCGTGCGCGACACGCCCGGACATCCAATGGTGGTGGCGCATCACGAAGGGCCGGCCGGCGCGCCGCATGTGCTGTTCTACGGCCACTACGACGTGCAGCCGGTCGATCCGATCGAGCTGTGGGGAACCGATCCGTTCGCGCCGTCGATCAAGGAGATCGAGCCCGGCCGCAAGGTGATCACCGGGCGTGGCTCGGCCGACGACAAGGGACAGCTGATGACCTTCGTCGAGGCCTGCCGCGCCTGGAAGCAGGTGCATGGCAATCTGCCGTGCCGCGTCACCATCCTGTTCGAGGGCGAGGAAGAATCCGGCTCGCCGTCGCTGAAGCCGTTCCTCGAGGCCAACGCCGCCGAGCTGAAGGCGGATTTCGCGCTGGTTTGCGACACCAGCATGTGGAACCGCGAGACGCCGTCGATCTGCGTGTCGCTGCGCGGCATGGTCGGCGAGGAGGTCACCGTCAAGGCCGCCAGCCGCGACCTGCATTCAGGCCTCTATGGCGGCCCGGCCGCCAATCCGATCCGGATCCTGGCCAAGATCCTCGCCGACGTCCATGACAAGGACGGCCGCGTCACCATCCCGGGCTTCTATGACGGTGTCGAGGAGACGCCGTCGCAGGTGCTGAAATCCTGGGAGGGGCTCGGCGAAACGGCCGAAACCTTCCTCGGCCCGGTCGGGCTTTCCAATCCCGCCGGCGAAAAGGGCCGCTCGCTGCTCGAACTCACCTGGGCGCGGCCGACGGCCGAATTCAACGGCATCATCGGCGGCTATACCGGCAAGGGCTTCAAAACGGTGATTGCTGCGGAAGCGTCGGCGAAAGTGTCGTTCCGGCTCGTCCACAAGCAGGACCCGAAAAAAATCCGCGCCGCCTTCCAGGCTTTCGTGCGCGAGCGGATCCCGGCCGACTGCTCGGTCGAGTTCCATCCGCATGGCGGCTCGCCAGCGATCCAGCTTTCCTACGACTCGCCGTTCCTGGCCAAGGCCAAGGACGCGCTCTCCGACGAATGGGAGAAGCAGGCCGTCACCACCGGCGGCGGCGGCTCCATTCCCGTGGTCGGCGATTTCCAGACCTATCTCGGCATGGAATCGCTGCTGGTCGGCTTCGGCCTCGACGACGACCGCATCCATTCGCCCAACGAGAAATACGAGCTCACCTCCTTCCACAAGGGGCAGCGTTCCTGGGCACGCATTCTCGATGCGCTGACGCGCTGAGGCGAACGCAGGAAAATCAACTTTCTGTTGATTTTTTTCCGGATCGCGGCAAGGACGGGTTTGTCTACTGCAAGGTGCTGCAGCGTCCTTTGCGCATGTGAAGGATGTGCGGCGCTGCAGGTGCGATCCGGAGAAGAAAATGACCGATATCCGTTTCCACAAGAACGATCTGCCGGATCTGTCCCGCTACAATGTCGGGGCGGTGGCCATCGACACGGAAACGCTGGGGCTCAATCCACATCGCGACCGGCTCTGCGTGGTGCAGATCTCGCCAGGCGACGGCAGCGCCGACGTTATCCAGATCGCGCCGGGCCAAAAGGAGGCGCCCAACCTCGTCAGCCTTCTCAGGAACGACGCCGTGACGAAGTTGTTTCACTTCGGCCGTTTCGACATTGCCGTCCTTTATCACGCTTTCGGCGTCATGGCCGAGCCGGTTTTCTGCACCAAGATCGCCTCGCGGCTGACCCGTACCTACACCGACCGCCACGGGCTGAAGGATCTCTGCAACGAACTGCTCGGCATCGGCCTCTCCAAGGCGCAGCAGTCGTCGGACTGGGCGGCGGAAACGCTGTCGCCCGAGCAGCTCGAATATGCCGCATCCGACGTGCTCTACCTGCACCGGCTGCGCGAGGTTCTGGCCGCGCGGCTGGCGCGCGAGGATCGCACCAAGGAGGCAGAAGCCTGCTTCCGTTTCCTGCCGACACGGGCGAAGCTCGACCTGATGGGCTGGGCGGAGGAAGATATCTTCGCGCACAGCTGACGGAACCCGGCGCGTCGAGCGACGTTCCTGCCGGTCCACTGAATGAGATGGGGAGGGAATGAAATGGCAGAGCGCAAACCGATCGCGAGCGCGCCGAAGGACGGCTCCAAGGTCACCATCATGTGGACGGACAACGACGGCGTCATCAACGAATCCGTCGGTCAGTATCGTGACGGTGGCTGGTGGGTCTACATCGACAGCAACACGCAAAAGAAGGTCGATCCGACGAGTTGGCGGCCAGCATCGGGCGATAACGAAGACCAGCAGTGACCTCGCTGGCGCGGGCAATCACTTTCGCATAGCTTGAAGCCGTTGATCTCGAAGGCGATTCGGAGCCTTCGCTTTCATCGCTTGCCCGGAGGGACCTGCATGGGTATCGAAAGTCTTCTCGTCTTCATCATCATCGGCGCCATCGCTGGCTGGCTTGCCGGCCTGATCGTGTCGGGCTTTGGCTTCGGCCTGATCGGCAACATCATCGTCGGCATCATCGGCGCCTTCATAGCCGGCTGGCTCTTCCCGAGGCTGGGCTTCGCCATCGGCGGCGGCATCCTGGCGTCGATCATCCATGCCACGATCGGCGCCATCATCTTGCTGCTGGTGGTCCGGGTCTTGAAACGAGCGTGAGACTCAATCACCGGAAAGGGGCGCGATGAGACAGAACATGCTCTATCTCATCATCGGCGCATTGGTCGTCGTGGTCATCGCGCTCGGCATCTACATCTATCGTGAGCAGACCAGGCCGAAAGGCGTGGAGCTCAAGATCGACGACAAGGGCATCTCGATCCAACAGAATTGATCCGATCGCTGGCGCATCTCGCGGCTTGACCGGCCTGCTCCGGATAACAGCTTCCATCAATCTTGCGGAGCGGGACGGCAAAGAAGATGACGTCCCGGCAGTTCGGCGGTATCATCATGGCATAGGGAGTTTGGGGCCAGCCAACCTAGCCACTAGGAGGTTGCCATGAAGCACCAAACACTGGACCAGCTGCACGCAGTTGCCGAGGTCAACACCGCCAAACCCGTCATGAGCCGAACCCAGCGCCTCGCACGTTGGGCGGAGCTTCTCGAACGTGAGCCCAGCCGGCTGCTGACCGCGCTTACCGGCACCGAATACCGTGCCCGCGCCGAACGCGATATCATGCGTGGCGACGGCTCGCCGATATCGGTCGCCCTCGAAGACCCGATTTTGCACGGTGAGGGTTTGAAGGACGACAGCTACGGGGAAGCAAAGCGCTTCTTCGAGCTGACCGATTATCAGTTGCACGAGATCGTCTGCTACTGCCACGTCGGCGACGTGATGCAGGCATCGAGAGCGGCGCTGTCGGTCCGTGCCGTTCTCGACTAGTCCACGGCCGACTTGCACGCCGGATGCAATCTGGCAAGGAGCGCGGCCGGATCCTCAAGCCGATCGCGCTCCGACAAGGCTCGAATAACGGCGGTCTCGCCCCGGCGGTCCGGTCACGGCGGCCGGGAGCTTCGCCCTACGGAACCGAGCCGGATTGGGTGCTTGCCAAGCATTTGATTTTCAATCGCTTCGATTTTTCCCAACTTAACGCGCCTTTAAACCGCCGCATCTACTCTGCAACTCGAGCGCCATCGGCACCGGGGACAGACAAGCGCAGCGCATGGCGAACCGCAGAGACAGTCGCATCGAACCGAGCTTCGAGGGCTCGCCGCGGGCGAAATCCTCCGACGGCTTTTCGGTCAGCGAGGAGGATCGCGTCGTGCCGGCAAATCGCAAATCCGCAGCAAAACGCAAATCCGCCAAGGCGAAGTCGCGCGGCCGCGGCCGGAGCGGAAGCCGGCGCGGGCTGTTTTCCATTTTCGGCCGCCTGCTCTACTGGTGCTTCGTGCTCTGCATTTGGGGCGGCATCGCGGTGGCCGGCATCGTGGTCTATTACGGCGCCAAGATGCCGGCGGCGACCACATGGTCGATCCCCGACCGCGCACCCAACATCAAGATCGTCTCGGTCGACGGGCAGCTCATCGCCAACAGAGGCATGAGCGGCGGCGAGGCCGTCGGCCTGCATGAAATGTCGCCCTATATCCCCGAAGCCGTCGTCGCCATCGAGGACCGGCGCTTCTATTCGCATTTCGGCATCGACCCGATCGGGCTTTCGCGCGCCATGGTCACCAACGTCGTCGGCGGCCATTTCTCGCAAGGCGGCTCGACGCTGACGCAGCAGCTGGCCAAGAACCTGTTCCTGACGCCGGACCGGACGCTGGAACGCAAGGTGCAGGAAGTGCTTTTGGCGCTCTGGCTGGAGCACAAGCACAGCAAGGACCAGATCCTCGAAATGTACCTCAACCGGGTCTATTTCGGATCCGGCGCCTATGGTGTAGAGGCCGCCTCACGGCGTTATTTCGGCAAGAGCGCCCGCGATGTCTCGCTCTCGGAGGCAGCACTTCTCGCCGGCCTGCTCAAGGCGCCGTCGCGGCTCTCGCCGGCGCGCGATCCCAAGGCGGCGGAAGAGCGCGCGCAGCTCGTGCTCGCGGCCATGCGCGGGGAAGGCAAGATCAGCGAAAAGGAATACAAGGTGGCGCTGAGCGCGCCGGCGACGCGCGCGCCGTCCTACTGGACCGGCTCGGAGAACTATGTCGCCGACACGGTCATGGAAGAGCTTCCGGACCTGATCGGCGACGTGCGCGGCGACATCGTCATCGACACCACCGTCGACCTCACGTTGCAGAAGCTTGCCGAGCAGTCGATCCGCCGGCTGATCGACGAGAGCGGCAAGAAGCTCAACGTCACGCAAGGGACGCTGGTGTCGATCGATGATTCCGGCGCCGTGCGCGCCATGGTCGGCGGCTACGACTATTCGACCAGCCAGTTCGACCGCGCCTCGGAAGCGCGGCGCCAGCCGGGCTCAGCCTTCAAGCCGTTCGTCTATATGGCGGCGCTGGAAGCCGGCCGCACGCCGGACAGCGTGCGCAACGACGCGCCGATCAGAATAGGCAAGTGGACGCCCGACAATTACGGCGGCAAATATTATGGCAAGGTGACACTGGCGACGGCGCTTGCCAAGTCGCTGAACTCGGTCGCCGCGCAGCTCACCATGGAAGTTGGGCCCGACGCGGTGGTCGAGGCGGCGCATCGCATGGGCATCCAGTCCGATCTGCAGTCGAACACCTCGATCGCGCTCGGCACATCGGAAGTGACGCCGCTGGAGCTGACCGCCGCCTATGTGCCTTTCGCCAATGGCGGGTACAAGCCGGACATCCATTTCATTCAGCGCATCACCACGGCCGGCGGCAAGGTGCTCTACGAGAACAATGGCGGCGGCGCGCCGCGCGTCATCAAAGCCGACATCGTCGGCATGATGAACTCGATGATGACCGGCACGGTCGAAGTCGGCACCGCCAAGAAGGCGGCCTTCAACTGGCCCTCGGCCGGCAAGACCGGCACCAGCCAGAATTCGCGCGATGCATGGTTCGTCGGATACACCGCGAACCTCACCACCGGTGTGTGGTTCGGCAATGACGACGGCAGCCCGATGAAGAAGGTGACCGGCGGCGCCTTGCCGGCGCAGGCCTGGCACGAATTCATGGTTGCCGCGCATGAGGGCGTGCCCGTCAGGCCGCTGCCCGGCACGTGGAAGTCGACGCCGTCCGATACGATCGTGCCGGACGAGATACCCTCGGCGGATGCCTCGCAGCCGCCTCCGACGCCGCCGGCAGCCGTCGGCCAGTCGGCGCCTGTCGCCCAGGCGCCTGCCCGCCAGGCGCGTCCGGCCCAGACGGTCGATGCCGACGGTTTCGATATGCCCAGCGACGGCGGCACCACCGCGTCGGTCGGGCATCCGGTGCCGCCTGGCGATGTCGGCGGCCCGAAGAAGCGGCGGCAGACCTCGATACTCGACATCCTGAGCGGCGGTTAGAGCCTGATCCATCCCGATGGGATCGGGATGGGGCTCTCGTTTCTTGTTCGACCATGATCCTGTCCGAAAACCGGATCCACTTCTCGGGATCATGGTCCACGGCAACTTCGCCTCTCGCAATGGCTGGCGCCTTCGGCTACATGTCCGGCCGGAGATCAAGCCATGGCCGAAATCGACAGCAGAAAAACCATCGTGCTCACCGGCGCCAGCCGCGGCATCGGCCATGCGACGGTGAAACGCTTTTCACGCGAGGGCTGGCGCGTCATCACCTGCTCGCGACAGGCCTTCGCCGAGGATTGTCCGTGGCCGGCCGGCCCCGAGGACCACATCAAGGTCGATCTTGCCGACCAGGAGGATGTCGGCATTGCAGTCTCGGAAATCCGCCATCGGCTGGAGGCGCATGGCGGCCAGCTCAACGCGCTGGTCAACAATGCCGGCATCTCGCCGAAGCTCAAGGACGGCGGCCGGATGAATTCGATCGAGACGCCGATGCATGTCTGGCGCGATGTGTTCCAGGTCAATTTCTTCGCGCCGATCATGCTGGCGAGAGGCCTGTTCAAGGAACTGGCCGCGGCCAAGGGCTCGATCGTCAACGTCACCTCGATAGCCGGCACGCGCGTGCATCCGTTCGCCGGAACGGCCTACGCGACATCGAAAGCGGCACTGGGCTCGCTGACGCGCGAGATGGCGCATGATTTCGGACCGCACGGCATTCGCGTCAACGCGATCGCGCCGGGCGAGATCGACACGGCGATTCTTTCGCCCGGCACCGACAAGATCGTCGAGACGATCCCGCTCAGGCGCCTCGGCGCCACCTCGGAAGTCGCCGACATCATCTTCTTCCTGTGTTCGGGCCAGGCGTCTTACGTGACCGGCTCGGAAATCCACATCAATGGCGGCCAGCACGTGTGAGACGGCCGACTTCAGGCTAGGGCCTCATCCGGCTACGATGAGAACAGCTTTGCCGCTGAAGCTGCGCTGCCGCAGCGCGTCCAGGGCTTGGGCGATGTCCGTCCACGGCAGGGTCAATGCCACGCGGGTTTCCAGCCGGCCAGCCGCGACCAGAGCGAGCAGCGAGGCGATGTCGGCGCCAATGCCCGAGCCGGACGTATAGTACGCGAAAGTCTGAAGCCTCGCTCCCTCGTGGCCCGGAACGAATTGGCGGAAGCCAATCGGCGTAAGTTCGCCACTGCTCGAACCGAACATGACGATGATCCCGCCGGATGCGACACGTTCGATCGCGTGTGCAAGGCTTTCGCCGCCGACCGACTCGGTGATCAGCGAGAACGGCCCCTTAGCCAGATCGATCGACTCGACAACCTGCTCGGCTCCCAGCCCACGGAGATCCTCGACATGACGGGAGGCGGCGATCGCGGTCACCGACGCGCCCTGCTCGCGGGCGATCTGGATCTGGAAACGACCGACCGCGCCGCTTGCGCCGGTGATCAGGACCCGCTGACCGGCCAGGTCGCCGCCGTGGCGCAAAGTCCTCAGCGCCGTCGTGCCCGCGACCGGAAGCGTGGCGGCGGAAACCAAGCTGACGTCATCCGGCAGGATGGCGAGACGGTCGGTTGAAACGGCGACACGTTCAGCCCAGCCGGCCTGGTCGACCAAAGCCGCGACCCGGGTGCCTGCGGCTGGCCCGGAGCCATCAGCAGCCGCCCGTTCGACCACCCCAACGATGTCCTGGCCGGGTATCCAACCGTCCGGGCGTATGGCGAGCAGGCGCAGTTCGCCGCGGTTCAACGAGGTTGCGTGGGCCGAGACAAGCGCCTCGTTCGCGTGAGGCTGAGGTTCCTCGACTTCGGCGAGCCTCAGTCCGGCGGCGCTGTCGTGAGACGTGACCAGAGCGAGCATGGGGACCGTACCTTCTTGGCTGATTGTCGTGCGCAATCTGAGCCTAAACGATTTCCCCTTTTCAAGAATTCAGCTATTATGGCATTCAATCGCTAAAAACCGGCAATGATGAGACAACCTCTCCGCTGGCCGTGGCCAGATTTCGATGTCGATGACGTGCTTGCGCCGGCGATCGCCGTGCGCGTCGACGTGAGCGAGACCAGGGCAGAGGTGCCCGACCACTGGCACCGCAAGGGACAACTCGTCTTCGCGCTGGGAGGTGGTGTCACATGCCGTGTTCCGAGCGGCCTATGGATGGTGCCGCCGCATTGCGGTGTGTGGGTGCCGAGCACCATGAAGCACAGCAATATCGCGACGGCCAACGCACGAATTTTCTTCGTCTACATCGAGCCCGGAGCTGCCGATCTGCCGGACCGGTGCTGCACGCTTTCGATCTCGCCCCTGCTGCGCGAACTGATCATCGAATTGTCGGAATGCGCGCCGGACGAGCCAAGAGGCGGTTTCCTGGGCAAGGTTTTGCTCGCTGAGCTGCCGCGTATGCCTGTGCAGCAATTGCATCTGCCGATCTCGTCCGAGCCACGCTTGGGACGGATCGCTGAAGCGTTGGCCGAGGATCCGGCCGATCGCAGCACCCTGGCGGAATGGGCAAACCGCGTGGCGCTCAGCGAGAGCAGCCTGGCGCGCCTCGTCGTCAAGGAAACAGGGCTGACCTTCGGACGCTGGCGCCAGCAGCTGCATCTGATCGTTGCGCTGAGAGAACTGGCCTCGGGCGCCAGCGTGCAGCAGGTCTCGGGCGACCTCGGATATGAATCCGTCACGGCCTTTATCACCATGTTCAAGAAGGCTCTGGGCAAGCCGCCAGCAAAATACCTCAGCGATATCGCCCAAAACGGCGGTTCCGCATTTATCGCTTGTCCGACCAGCCCGCGCGCGGACGCGCACATCAAGCAGGCCGCGGCTTGATCTCGGCAGCGACCTCATCCGGCCGAATGGGTGCCATGCCCGTCACCACCTCGACGATGCCGCGTGCTATTTCACGCTCGCCCATGATCACCGTGTCGGCGCCGAGACCTTTGAAATGCTCGACCTCGGCATCGGAATGGGCGCGCGCGATGACGCTGATGCCGGGATTGGCGGCGCGGGCCCTGAGCACGACCTGCCCGGCCTCGAAGGCATTGGGGATGGCGAGGATCAGCCGTTCGGCACCCTCGGGATTGGCGGCCGCGAAGACGTCCGCATTGGCGGCATTGCCGGCCACCGCTTCGACGCCATCCGCCTTGAGCTTGGCCAGCGTCTTGTCGGCATCCTCGATGACCAGGAAGGGCAGGGCGGCTTCTTTCAGTGCCGCCCCGACGAGGCTGCCGACACGGCCGTAGCCGATCAGGATGGAATGGCCGGTCTGCGCCGTCCGCGGCGGCGGGCCGTCCACCTTTTCCGGAGCCGCCGCCGAAGCCACCTGGCCTAGTTCGGTCGCCGGGCCGATCGGCTTTGCCTCTTCGGGAGCTTTGCTTGCGCGCTTTTCCAGCCACGGCTTCATCCAGTCGACGATGAGGAACATCAGCGGGTTGAGCAGGATCGACAAGATGGCGCCGGCCAGAATCAGGTCACGGCCCTGCTCCGGCAACAGCTTCAGCCCGACGCCGAGCTCGGCCAGGATGAAGGAGAATTCGCCGATCTGGGCGAGGCTGGCCGAAATCATCAGCGCTGTCGCGATCGGATAGCGGAAGGCGATGACGATGACGAAGGCGGCGAGCGATTTACCGATGACGATGATGGCGAGCGTCGCCAGGATCGGCAGGCCGTTGCTGACCAGGCTGAACGGGTCGAACAACATGCCGACCGAGACGAAGAACAGCACGGAAAAGGCGTCGCGCAGCGGCAGCGATTCCTCGGCCGCCCGGTGGCTGAGCTCGGACTCGCTCATGATCATGCCGGCAAAGAAGGCACCAAGCGCCAGCGAGACGCCGAACAGTTTCGCCGCGCCGAAGGCGACGCCGAGTGCGATGGCGAGCACCGAGAGCCGAAACAGCTCGCGCGAGCCGGTATGGGCGACATAGTGCAGGATCCAGGGGATGACCCTGCGGCCGACGACCAGCATGACGACGACGAAGGCGGCGACCTTGGCGAGCGTCATGCCGACCACGCCCGATATGCCGTAGCTAGCGGGCAGCGAGAGCAGGCTCGCATGGTCGTCTGCCTGCGGCTGACCGCCGAGCACGCCGGCGAGCGCCGGCAGCAGCACCAGCGCCAGCACCATGGCCAGATCCTCGACGATCAGCCAGCCCACAGCGATGCGGCCACGTTCGGTCTCGATCAGCCGCCGCTCCTGCATGGCGCGCAGCAGCACGACGGTCGATGCGACCGAGAGCGCCAGGCCGAAGACAAGGCCGGCTCCCCAGGACCAGCCGAGCAGCCAGGCCAGCCCAACGCCGAGCAACGTGGCGAAGCCGATCTGCACGACGGCGCCGGGCACGGCAATCGCGCGGACCGACAGAAGGTCCTTCAGCGAGAAATGCAGGCCGACCCCGAACATCAGCAGGATGACGCCGATTTCGGCGAGTTCGTTGGCGAGCCCGGCGTCGGCGACGAAACCCGGCGTGTTCGGCCCGACCAGGACGCCGGCTACCAGATAGCCGACGAGCGGCGGGATGCGGAAGCGGTTGGCTAGTGCTCCGAAGACGAAGGCAAGCCCCAAACCGGCGACGATGGTGGCGATAAGGGGCGTGTCATGCGGCATTGTCGATGGAGCGCCTTTCAGAAACTGCAATGTCGGATAAGCGCCGCCCGAGGCCGCCGCCCTTTGCAATATGGTGGGGAGTACAGCCTTGATGCAACCTCGGCGCGCGGAAATCAGCGCACCGAGGGCAGAAAAGACTCAACCGATGTGAGCCTGCCGCGCGGCATCAACCCGGCACGCGTTCGATAGCTCACGCCATGTGGCTTTCAGGCCGCTTTGAGCAGATTCTCGATGTCGAAGACGGTGTGGTTGGTGAGCGTCTTGGGGATCTCGGCCTGCACTTTTTCGCTGACTTCCTTGTGCAGTTTCTGGCGCATCTCACCGAGCACCTGCGGCGGCGCAATCAGCACAATCTCTTCGAACTCACCCCGGTGCGCAAGCTTGTAGAGCTGCTCTGCAATATCGTCAGCAAAACGCTCCTTGCCGAGGCGATGCCAGTCGGTTTCTTCAATCGCGCTGCGAGGCCCTTCGGCGTATCGGCCCGGTTTGTCGGTGCCTTGCTCACGAGTGGCAGGATTTTCCTGCTCCATCTCGTGCACGACCTGCAGGTTTGGATATTTGGTGTCGCCCTCGTTGCGGAGAAAAAGCGCTTTCTCGCCGTCAGCCACGATGACCCAAAGACCGTGTTTCAGCTTGATGCCCATCGCGCTCCTCCTTTTCAGCTTCCAAATCTGTCGATCAGGCTTCAAAATGCGGCCTGTCGGCGGGATAAGATCATTAGCCAAACGTGCCGCCGAGCGTGATTGTTCCAGCCAGCGAAGACTGCCCGATCATCTCTTGCAAAGCGCATCATCGGCTGCCTGGCGAGCGTATGGCTTTTAATCTACTAACTTAGTAGAAATTAGAAAAAACTATTTTGCCGTGCTGAGTGGGCGACGCTAAAAATTACCCTGGATCAATGGGCGCCGCGCGAGGTGTCTGGCCCACCTCAAGCTGCGGCGTAGAATTTTTTTCTCCTGCCTTTCGCGGTTGCGAAAAAGCGATTGCCTGTCATCGGGGGATGCGCGAGTGCTTGCCTTCTGGTTTTTGCCGCGCTCGCATAAAACTGCCAGACTGTTCCTGTAACGCTTATCGCTATGTCGCCAACCAACGCCAAGCTCAATGCCTTTCCCGTCTTCCTGCGGGTCGACGGCGAAGCCGTGGCCATCGTCGGCAACGGCGAGGAGGCGCTGGCCAAGGCCCGGCTGCTTGCGCAGTCGAGCGCTGTGCTGCGCGTCATCGCGGAGAACGCCGATCCCGAACTTCTGAGTTTCATCGCCACCGCCGGCGCCGTCCATATCGCCGCCGCCTATGATGCCGCGCAGATCGAAGGCGCAGCCATGGTATTTGCCGCCAGCGGCGACGAGGCGCTCGACCGCCGTGTCGCCGAAGATGCGCGCAGGTTGGGCATCCCGGTCAACGCCGTCGATCGGCCGGAACTCTGCGATTTCTTCACTCCGGCGCTGGTCAACCGCGCGCCGGTCGCCATCGCCATCGGCACCGAGGGCGCCGGCCCGGTGCTCGCGCAACTGCTGCGCGCCCGCATAGATCGCTTGCTGTCGCCTTCGCTCGGCCGGCTGGCCGCCCTGGCGGCGTCGTTCCGCACTGCTGCTGAGCGGCTGCCGAAGGGCAATCGCCGCCGCCGCTTCTGGAGCGATTTCTTTGCCGGCGCTCCGGCCAGGGCGGTTGAAGCCGGAGAGTTCGACAAGGCGCATAGGGCTGCGCTCGACCTTCTGGCTTCGGATGCGCCGGCGGCGGGCCATATCGCGCTGGTCGGCGCCGGTCCGGGCGCGGAAGACCTTTTGACACTGCGCGCCCACCGCCTGCTGATGGAGGCCGACGCGATCGTCTATGACGCGCTGGTGCCGGAGGCGATCATCGCCATGGGCCGCCGCGACGCCGAGCGCCTGCCGGTCGGCAAGCGCAAGGGCTGCCATTCCAAGAGCCAGGAAGAGATCAACGCGCTGCTCATCGAGCTTGGCCGCGCCGGCAAGCGCGTGGTGCGGCTGAAGTCCGGCGATCCGCTGGTGTTCGGCCGGGCCGGCGAGGAGATGGCCGCGCTGCGCGAAGCCGGCGTCGCCTATGAGGTGGTTCCGGGCGTCACCGCAGCCTTCGCCGCCGCTGCCGATTTCGAATTGCCGCTGACGCTGCGCGGGGTCACGTCCTCGATGGTGTTCACCACCGGCCATGACCTCAAGGGCAACTCGCTGCCCGACTGGGCCAAGCTCGCCATCTCGGGCGCCACCGTCGCGGTCTATATGGGCCGCTCGGTCGCCGCCGAAGTCGCCGGCCGCCTGATCGAAGCCGGATTGTCGCCCGACACTGCTGTCGCCGTCGTCGAGAATGCAAGCCTGAGCAATCGCCGCCGGTTTCACGGCACGCTGGCCGACCTGCCGTCGCTCGAAGCGCGCGCGGATCTCACCGGCCCGGTCATGACCATCATCGGCGATGCGGTCGCCGGCGCCAATTTCGAACGATCCGAGCCGCTCGCGGCACGTAGACATTACGATGTAGGGCAAGAAGAAGCGGCCAAGATTACGGCCGAAGGAGTTCAGCAATGAAGGTTCTGACCGCGAACAGGCTCTCCGACGGCATCGCCGTCTGGTATGCCGATGGCGGCTGGGCGGAGACGGTCGGCCATGCCGACATCGCCCATGACAAGGCGGCGGAGGCCCGGCTGGAGGCCATCGGCGCCGCGGCCGCCGCCAACAATGAAGTGGTCGACGTCAACCTGATCGACGTGACCGTGATCGACGGTGTGGCCGAGCCGGTTCGGCTGCGCGAAAAAATCCGTGCCGCGGGTCCGACCATTCGAACCGACCTTGGCAAGCAGGCGAGCCCGGAAGCTGCCCGGGCGGCATAGAACATGGGAAGGCGGGCGGACGCGCCCTGAAAGACGAAGCATGTACCGTTACGACGAGTTCGACCAAGATTTCGTTCACGCCCGGGTCGCCGAGTTCAGCGACCAGGTGCAGCGCCGGCTTGCCGGCGAGATCACGGAGGACCAGTTCCGGCCGCTCCGGCTGATGAACGGCGTCTATCTGCAATTGCATGCCTATATGCTTCGCATCGCCGTGCCCTACGGCACGCTGAACAGCAGGCAGTTGCGCATGCTCGGCCACATCGCCCGCAAATACGACAAGGGTTACGGCCACTTCACCACGCGCCAGAACATCCAGTTCAACTGGCCGGCGCTGTCCGATATTCCCGCGATCCTCGCCGATCTGGCGAGCGTCGAGATGCACGCCATCCAGACCAGCGGCAACTGCATCCGCAACGTCACCGCGGACCATTTTGCCGGGGCCGCCGCCGACGAGGTCGCCGATCCGCGCCCCTATGCGGAAATCCTGCGCCAGTGGTCTTCGGTGCATCCGGAATTCTCTTACCTGCCGCGCAAGTTCAAGATCGCGGTGACGGGCGCGGAGCGCGACCGTGCTGCCATCCAGACGCACGACATCGGCCTGCACCTGAAGAAGAACGCGGCCGGCGAGCTCGGCTTCGCCGTCTATGTCGGCGGCGGCCAGGGCCGCACGCCGATGGTCGCGAAGAAGATCCGCGACTTCCTGCCGGAAGCCGATCTTCTCTCCTACTGCACGGCGATCCTGCGCGTTTACAACCTCTATGGCCGCCGCGACAACAAGTACAAGGCGCGCATCAAGATCCTGGTCCACGAGACCGGCGTGGAGGAAATCACCCGCCAGATCGAGGCCGAATGGCAGGAGTTGAAGGATGCCGAGCTGAAGTTGCCGGAAGCCGATATCAAGGCGATCAACACCTATTTCGCGCCGCCGGCACTGCCTGACCGGCCGGAAGGCGACGATCTCGTGAAGCAGGCGCGGCTCGATTCCAAGAGCTTTTCGGAATGGCTCGACCAGAATGTCGTGACCCACCGTCATCCAGATTATGCGGCGGTGACCATTTCGCTGAAGGGCATCGGCGAGGTGCCTGGCGACGCTACCGACAGCCAGATGGAAGCGGTTGCAGACATCGCAGAGAAATACGCTTTCGACGAGTTGCGTGTCAGCCACGAGCAGAACCTGATCCTGCCGCATGTGGCGCGCGCCGACCTCAAGGCGGTCTATGACGCGCTGGTCGAGATCGGGCTGGCGACGGCCAATTCCAACCTGATCAGCGACATCATCTCCTGCCCGGGCCTTGACTATTGCGCGCTGGCAACGGCGCGTTCAATCCCGGTGGCCCAGGAAATCTCGCGCCGCTTCGCCTCGCTGGAGCGGCAGCGCGAGATCGGCGAGGTGAAGCTAAAGATCTCCGGCTGCATCAATGCCTGCGGCCACCACCATGTCGGCCACATCGGCATTCTCGGCGTCGAGAAGAAAGGCTCCGAGCTCTACCAGGTGACGCTCGGCGGCTCGGCGGACGAGAACACGTCGGTCGGCGAGATCATCGGCCGCGGCTTTTCGTCGGAAGAGATCACCGACGCCATCGAGCAGATCGTCGACACGTATCTCGGCCTTCGGCTCAGTCCCGATGAACGTTTTATCGACGCCTACCGCCGTGTCGGTCCCGCGCCGTTCAAGGAGGCGCTGTATGCTGGCGAAACCAAGGCCGCTTGACCGTATAGTCGACGTCGAGGCCGGCGTTGCCGCGGAAGCGGCGGGGCTCGACGCGCTGCTCGGCCATCTGAAGCCGATCGAGATCATCGAGCGCTCGGCGCGCGAATTCTTCCGCGGCGAGGTCGCCGCCGTGTCGTCCTTCGGCGCGGATTCGGCGGTGCTCTTGCACATGATCTCGGAGATCGACCGCTCGCTGCCGGTGATCTTCCTCGACACCGGCAAGCATTTCGAGGAGACGCTCGGCTACCGTGACGCGCTCGTCGCCGATTTCGGCCTGACCGATATCCGGGTGATCAAGCCAGAGGAAGCGGCGCTTGAACGCATCGATCCGACCGGCAGGCTCCACGAAACCGATACCGATGCCTGCTGCAACGTGCGCAAGGTCGAGCCGCTGGCGCGCGGCGTCGAGCCGTTCCGCGCCTGGTTCACCGGGCGCAAGCGCTTCCAGGCTTCGACGCGCGCGGCACTCCCGGTCTTCGAGGCGGTCGGCTCGCGCATCCGCATCAATCCGCTGGCGCATTGGACGACGTCCGATCAGGCCGATTATATGCGCGCCCATGCACTGCGCGAAAATCCGCTGGTGGCCTATGGCTATCTCTCGATCGGCTGCTTCCCCTGCACGCAACCGGTACAGCCTGGCGAGGACGCGCGCAGCGGCCGCTGGGCAGGTCACGCCAAGACCGAGTGCGGCATCCACCTGTCGGGGCTGGAAAAGTCGCTGACCGACGCATCTCTTTAGGGTATGTCGCTAGGGTGAGGCCGGCCTGCGAACGGCGGCTTCCGGTGCTCACGTACTTCAAGTACGCTCCGCTCCGGTTTTCGGGAGCCACGGTTTCTCGACCGGCCTGACCTGAATAGCGACATACCCTTGGACTCTTTAAGGGCTTTAGGAATTTTAATGACTGAACCGACGACATCGGCGACCCGCCTCTGGACCCCGAAGGGTTTCCGCGAGGATGAATGGACCCACGCCGAGAGCGCCGAGGCGCTGGCCGGCAACGGCCGCTTCATCCTGCCGCTGCAGGCTTTCCTCGGGCTCGATGACGAAACCCGCAAGTCGGCCAGGGAACGCATCGGCGTGCTCTTGCTGCCCGGCGACGAGCTCGACAAGATCATCGGCCTGCTCGACCAGCTGTCGCTGGTGGCGCTCGCCTTCCCGGCATTCAACGACGGCCGCTCTTTCTCCAAGGGCGAGCTGCTGCGCGCCCGGCATAACTTCAAGGGCGCGGTCCGCGCTACAGGTCAGGTGCTGGTCGACCAGCTGCCGCATATGCTGCGGCTCGGCTTCGACGAGTTCGAGGTCTCCAATCCGGTGCTCCTGAAGCGGCTTGAGGAAGGACGCACCGGCGGCTTGCCGGTCTATTATCAGCCGGCGGTGGAGCCGGAAGCCAAGGGCCCGAAATATTCCTGGCGGCGCAAGCGTCCGGGCTGACGCCGCCCCCCTGAACGCAGTCGACAGGCCCTCGTCTGATAGAAACGAAGCGGGCCTGCAGATTTGGTCGGACCAAGAATCTCGTTTTCGGAAACCAGGCGGAAGCCAGAAACGCTTCCATGCGCCTGTTTGCAGCGATCTGGTGTCGGCAAGGGGATGGCCGGCCTTGCCGCCTTCATGCGGGAGTGCCTGAAGGTGCTCGGAACCGAAATCCGCCATGGCGAAGCGCTTATGCGCGACGAACGCAAGGCGGCCTAGCCGGCTCCGCCTCAGCGCGAACGTCACAAGGGCGGCATGCGGCTATCGATGCCGCTCGCCGCCCACCTTTTCCGCCTCGGCCCCTTCGAGGCGGTCGAGCAATTCCCTGAAGTGCTTGGGCATTTCTTTCTCCAGGCGAAACGCCGGCAGCGTACGCAGAAAGCGTTTCGTCGCTTCCGTGCCCACCTGCCGCCTGATATCGGCGGCCAACTCGGCGCGCTTATGGTTCTTGTTGCCGGTCATTGTCCCAAAATCCTGTGTCGGCTTCGAAACTCCTGCAGGCCGGCAATGGTTCCCGCGTCGGCCTTCGGAAGCAAGCAAAGCTGTCCGGTACGGTAAAATTTGAATTAATTTGGAATGATTGGGGAAGGCCGCCATCGGTGCTTGCCCCTTGATTTTTGGCCCTCAAACCTCGATATCGGGCGCAAATCCAAACCAATCCGAATGACGGGAAACGGCGATGAGCGACCAGGCAAAAGACGAACGCGCGCCCGAGGAAATTGAAGCCGATCAGGCTTCCGGCGAGCGTGCGGAAGGCGGCGTCGACGGCGACTATGAAGCGCTTGTGCGGCTGCTGAAGGAAAACGAGGAACTGAAGGACCGGGCGCTTCGCATAGCAGCCGAAATGGAGAATCTGCGTCGCCGCACGGCGCGCGACGTGCATGACGCGCGCACTTACGCGGTGGCCAATTTCGCGCGCGACATGCTGTCGGTGTCGGACAATCTGCGCCGCGCGCTCGATGCCATTCCGGCAGAGGCCAAGGCCTCCGGCGATGCCGGCTTCAAGGCGCTGATCGAGGGCGTCGACCTCACCGAGCGCGCCATGCTGTCGGCGCTTGAGCGGCACGGCGTGAAGAAGCTTGCGCCGGAAGGCGAGAAGTTCGACCCGAACTTCCACCAGGCGATGTTCGAGGTGCCCAACCCCGACGTTCCGGCCGGCACCGTCGTCCAGGTCGTGCAGCCCGGCTACTCGATCGGCGAGCGCGTGCTGCGACCGGCGATGGTCGGCGTCTCCAAGGGCGGCCCGAAGGCCGCCGCGGCCGAGGCGCCGGTCGAGCCGGGCCCGGTGAACGAGCAGGCCGAGAAGGATGCGTAAGTGGAGTGAGTAGGGAATAGCGAGTAGGGAGTAGGGAAGCCGGTACCAATCGCACGGCTTCGTGTTATTCACTGCTACTCACTATTCGCTACTCACTATTCGCTCACCATGAATCCCATCGAGCTGCTCGACTATGCCGGCGTCGCCGTCTTCGCGGCGACGGGCGCGCTTGCCGCGTCGCGCAAAGAGCTCGACATCATCGGCTTCCTGTTTCTGGCCAGCGTCACCGGCATCGGCGGCGGGACGTTGCGCGACGTCATCCTCAACCTGCCGGTGTTCTGGGTCGCCAACAGCGGCTATGTGCTGATCTGCACCGTTGTCGCGGTGCTTGTCTTCTTCAGCGCCCATCGCGTCGAATCCCGCTACAAACTGCTGCTCTGGCTCGATGCGATCGGGCTTGCCGCTTTCGCGGTGATGGGGGCCGCAAAGGGCCTGGCGATCACCGGCTCGCCGGTCGTGTCCGTCATCACCGGGGTGCTCACCGCGACCTTCGGCGGCATATTGCGCGACCTGCTCGCCGGCGAGCCCTCCGTGCTGCTGAGACCCGAAATCTATGTCACGGCGGCGCTCGCGGGTGCCGCTCTCTTCACGCTTTGCGATCTTGCCGGACTGCCGGCGCTCGTCTCCAGCCTGCTCGGCTTCGCGGCGGCTTTCCTGGTGCGCGGCGGAGCGCTCAAATTCGGCTGGTCGTTCCCGGCCTATAAGAGCCGGCCCGGGCGAAGGCCGGAGGATATTCCGTGAGGGAGTGAATAGTGAATAGTGAATAGTGAATAGTGAGTAGTGAGTAGTGAATAGTGAATAGTGAATAGTGAGAAGATCTCGGTGCGGTGAATCAGCTCCGCTGGCTACTACCATTCACCATTCACTGAAATCACGCCGCGAAACGCTGTCCCTCGCCGCCATAGTAGTTGACGTAGCGGGCACCGATTTCCTTGACCGGCATGACGACGAAGACATCGACCGTGGAAAATTCGCGGTCGATGACGCAGCCGTCGCCGATGCGGGCGCCGACGCGCAGATAGCCCTTGACCAGCGGCGGCATGGCGGCGATCGCCGCCTTGGCGTTGACCGCCTCGATCGGCATCAGGTCCATCGAGCAGTAGCGGCCGGCCACCGCCCGGACATCCCAGGCCTTGTCGGTGCGGCAATGATGGGCGAGATAGGTAAGCGCCTCGGCATGCGCGGCCGGCACGGTGCCGTGGAAGGAGGCGCAACCGGTCATCACGCCGATGCCATAGTGGTTGATATAGGCCCAGATGCCTTGCCAGAGCGCCTCGATGGTCCGCTTGGAGCGGTATTCCGGCAGCACGCAGGAGCGGCCGAGCTCGAGGAAGCGCTGGCCCGGATGGCGCGCGACCAGCTTGGTCAGCTCGAATTCGCCCTCGGAGTAGAAGCCGCCCGCGGCCGTGGCGATCTCCTGCCGCAGCAGGCGATAGGTGCCTACGATGCGGCGATGCTCCGGGCCGGGAAGCGAGGTGTCGAGCACCAGGAGATGGTCGCAGAGCGGGTCGAAACGGTCGGCATCGCGGCGGTCCTGCGCCTGAAACAGATCCTTCCTCGCGCCAAGCTCGTCATAGAATACCCGATAGCGCACTTCCTGGGCGGCGGCGATCTCGGCCTCGTTGCGGGCGAGCCGCACTTCAAGGTTGCCGATACGGCCCAGCGGTGCGCCGCTTGCGACGGCGTCGACAGCACGCGCGCCGAGCAGGGCGCTGGCGTTCGGCCGAGTATCGCATTCAGGCATGACTGTATGCACGAGTGATTCTCCTTCGAGCCATCCCTCTTGGCACGGGGATACGGTGTAGGTGCAACAGGATTGTGACAGTACCGTGATACGGCGAGCCCGGCAATACTTCGTCGGCTGGGCAATACCCTCAACCGGCTATCTTATCGCTGCGAAAGCCAAGCAATCCAAGGCGTTCGGGAAAGCTTAAAAAATTCGTTACGCAGCAGCTTGGCTCTCGACCGCCTGGACGAGCGCATCGGGGTCGAGAGGCTTGGTGACGAAGCCGCTGGCGCCATGGGCCAGCACGGTGTGGCGCGTCTTTTCCTGGCTGTCGGCCGAAAGCACCATGATCGGGATCGGCGGCACGGCAAGCGCTTCCTCATGGCGGCGGATGGCGGCGATCGCGTCCAACCCGTCCATCACCGGCATGTGCAGGTCCATCAGGACGACGTCGAAACGATGCTTGAGGCCGGCATCGGTGACGGCTTCGACCGCGGCCTTGCCGTTGCCGACGATCTTGACGCGATGTCCGGCCTTGAGAAGCGTGGCGCGGGCAAGCATCGCGTTGATGTCATTGTCCTCGGCGATCAGCACGGACAGGCCCTGGTCGCGGCGGCGGACGGACACGGCGCCACGCGGTTGCGGCTGCGGCTCGGCGGGTGCCGGCACATGGCTGGTCAACAGCACGCGCAGCAGCGTTTCGCCGCGCACCGGCCGGGCGAGGAACGTCGCGTAGCCGTTGGCGCGGAATTCGCCGAGCATGCCGCGATCGGCGGGTGCAATCAGGGTGACGGCCTCGCAGTCGACAAAACCGCTCTGACGCAGCCGCTTGAGCAGGCGGCCGTCGCCGTTTTCGAGCGCGGCGTCGACCAGAAGCACGTTGCAGCCGGCCGCCAGGGCAGCGGCCTGGTCCGGCGTAGCCGCAATCTCGACGCCACCGCCATGCGCGCGGATGGTGCGGGCGATGGCATCGGCCTCGACGGCGTTCTTGGATACGATCACCGCGCGCCGGTCGGAGAGGATGCTGTGGCGATATTGCGGCGGCTCCGTTGCCGCGGTCGCCGGGATGTCGAAGACGAATTCGGATCCTTCGCCGAGCCGGCTCGAAACCGAGATCGTGCCGCCCATGGCGATCACCAGCCGCTTGGAGATGGCAAGGCCGAGACCCGCGCCGCCATGCACCCTGGTCGAAGTGCCGTCGGATTGCTCGAATTCCTCGAAGATGCGCTCCACATCCTCCTCGCGCAGCCCCGGACCGGTGTCGGCGATGGTGAAGCAGATGCGGTCGGTGCTCTCGGTGCGGGCGCGCGCGACGGTAAGCAGCACGCCGCCTGCGTCGGTGAACTTGACGGCATTGCCGATGAGGTTGAGCAGCACCTGGCGCACGCGGCCGGGGTCGGCGGTGATCATCTGCGGCACGTCGGGCTCGACATGGCAGCCGAGGCCGATGTTCTTGGAGAAGGCCTTCGCCGCCAGCAGCTCGATGATGTTGTCGGCGATCTCGCGCAGCGACGTCGGCTGCGGCTCGGGATCGAAGCGGCCGGCCTCGATCTTGGAATAGTCGAGCAGGTCCTCGATCAGCGCAAGCAGCGAGCTTGCGGACGTCGAGACGGCGCCGACATAGGTGCGCTGCTCGGGCGAGAGGTCGGTGTCGGCAAGCAGCTTCGCCATGCCCATGATGCCGTTCATCGGCGTGCGGATCTCGTGGCTGACGGTGGCAAGGAAGCGCGACTTGGCCTGGCTGGCGTATTCGGCTCGCTCGCGGGCGGTGATCAGCGAGGATTCAGCGCGCTTCCGGGCGGTGATGTCGCGGGCGATCGCCCGGTGCGAAACAGCGCCGGTATCCCTGTCGCGCACCGAGAGCTCGATCCAGGAGAACCAGCGAGGCCCGTTCGGCGTGCGGATGGCGACGTCGGTGGAACTCAGGCATTCATGGTCCGAGAAGGCGGCGTCGGGCACGACGCCCACGTCTATGCCGAGCTCGGAAAGCGTCTTGCCGGCGAGATCGCGCTGGTCGGTGTCGACGAGCGAGGCGAACACCTTGTTGGCGTGGACGATATGCCCGTCGCGGTCGCGATGGACGACGAGATCGCCGAGCGCATCGATCAGGCCGCGAAAGCGCTCCTCGCTCTCCTGCATCTCCCACATGCGGTCGGCGAGCGTCTCGATCTCGGCGCGGCTGCGGGCGGCGGTCTCGTCGAGAAGTGCAGCGGTGCGGCGCTCAATGTGCTGGTTGCGCAGATGCATCACCAGGCCGCACAGACTCGTCGCCAGGAGGCCGATAGTGATGAAGATCGGCGCCCCGGTGAGATGCGCCAGCCCGGCCAGCACGACGATCGCGACGATCGTCAGGAACGGCAGGCCTTCGCGGCTGGCCGTCGGCAGTTCGGGAGCCAGCGGCGGCGCGATAAGCACCTGCCGCTTCGGCGCGCCCGGACCCAGTCCGTCATCGCCTGCGGCTTTGCTGTCCTGTCTGAGGTCGGAGTCCGCGAACATGCGGGAAACCCTGCCAGACAGACATTATGGAAGATTGCGGCGGATCGTTCGAATTTTAGTCTTCCACGCCGATTTCGGCGGTTTTCGCTCGTTTTGATGCAATTCCGGACGGAAAACCGCCAAACACTTTTCCTGGAATTGCACTACATATCGACGACCACGCGGCCCCTGATCTTGCCGTGGACGATGTCGCGCGCTGCGTCGATGATGCCGTCGAAGCCGATCGAGCGCGACAGGGTCGACAGCTTCTTGAGGTCGAGATCGATGCCGATGCGGCGCCATGCCTCGAGGCGGACCGGTTTCGGCGCCATGACGGAATCGATGCCGAGCAGCGAGACGCCACGCAAGATGAAAGGAGCGACGCTTGTCGGAAGGTCCATGCCGCCGGCCAGGCCGCAAGCGGCGACCGCGCCGCCATAGGACGTCATCGAAAGCACATTGGCGAGCGTATGGGTGCCGACCGAGTCGACGCCGCCGGCCCAGCGTTCCTTGGCGAGCGGCTTTGCCGGCTGGCTGAGCTCGTCGCGCGAGATCGCCTCGGCCGCGCCGAGGTCGATCAGATAGGGGCTTTCGGCATTGCGCCCGGTCGAGGCGATCACGTGGTAGCCGAGGGTGGAGAGGATCGAGATGACGACCGAGCCGACGCCGCCGGCGGCCCCCGTCACCACCACCGGCCCGCGATCCGGCACGATGCCGTGCCGCTCCAGCGCCATGACGGCGAGCATTGCGGTATAGCCGGCGGTGCCGACGGCCATCGCATCATGCGGGCTCATGCCGTCGGGCAGCGGCACCAGCCAGTCGCCTTTGACGCGGGCGCGCCCGGCATAAGCGCCGTAATGCGTCTCGCCGACGCCCCAGCCGTTGAGGATCACGCGATCGCCCTTGCGCCAGTCGGCATGGGAGGAGGAAATGACGGTGCCGGCGAAATCGATGCCGGGCACCAGCGGCCAGCGGCGCACGACCGGGGCCTTGCCGGTGATGGCGAGCCCGTCCTTGTAATTCACCGTCGTCGCCTCGACGGCGACGGTGACGTCGCCTTCCATCAGGTCGGCTTCGGTGAGGTCGACGACGTCGACCGACTGCTTCTTCTCGGCGTCGCGCGAAACGAGGATGGCTTTGAAGGTATCGGACACTCTTGTCTCCTCGTCTGTGGCGATTTGTCTACGCAGTTGCGGGCGGAAAACCGGTGCAGATTTTGCCTCGAATTGCTCAGGAGCCGACTTTGCGGCGGTGGCAGCGTCAGGTCAATCGGCTCAGTCCTGGGGCCTGGTTTCCCGGCGCCAGCCGATCAGCTCGTCGAAGACAACTAGGGCTGCGCCGATGGAAATGAAGGCGTCGGCGAGATTGAACACCGCGAAGGACCAGACCGGCGTGTGGAACAGGATGTAGTCGATGACGTGGCCGTAGACCGCGCGGTCGATCAGATTGCCGAGCGCGCCGCCGACAATGAGGGCGAAGCCGATCCGGGCAACGACGTGGCGGGCGGGCGTGCGCACTGCCAGATAGAGCACGAAGGCGACGACGAGCGCGGCGATGACCACGAGGCCGGTGTCGCCGAAGGAGGAGAACATCGAGAAGGCGATGCCGGTGTTGTAGGTGCGAAACAGCGCCAGGAAGGGCAGGAGATCGACCTTTTCCTGGAAGGCGAGGCCATTCTCGACCAGCTGCTTGATCCACTGGTCGAGCGCGATGGCAACGACGACCAGAAGGGCGTAAGGGGACCAGGATTTCACGATTTCGCAAGTCCTATCGCGTGTCGGTGGCGGGGTCGAGCTTCAACGCGCCGCGCCGGATCTCGAACAGCATCACGCCGGTGGCAACCGCCAGATTGAGCGAATCGGCGCGGCCGGCCTGCGGGATCCTGAGCAGCCGATCGCAGCTTTCAGCGAGACTGTCGGGCAGGCCCTGCTGCTCGTTGCCCATCAGAAGCAGGACCGGGCCCCTGGAGAAGTCGACCGAGCGATAGTCGACGGCGCCCTTCAGATGCGTTCCTGCGACCAGGCCCGGAAAGTCGCGCCGCCAGGCGAGGAAGGCCTGCTCCGTCGCCCTTGCGACCGGCACGGCGAAGATCGAGCCCATGGTGGCGCGCACCGTTTCCAGCGAAAACGGATCGGTGGTGTCGCCGACCAGGATGATGCCTTTGGCGCCGACGGCATCGACGGTGCGGATGACGGTGCCGAGATTGCCAGGGTCGCGCACGCGGTCGAGCGCAACCCAGACGTCGCCGTCTTTGGCGCGGATGTCCTTGAGCGGCAGCGTCTGCTGCGCGAAGACGCCGACGACCATTTGCGGATTTTCGCGGCGGGTGATTGCTGTGAGCACTTTTTCCGAGACTTCGAGCACGGTGCCGCCGGCAGCGACCGTGCGCGCCGCGACCTTTTCTATCGCCGCGTTGCCGCGCCCGGCCTTGGCGAAGACCAGCGTCCTGATCAACCAGCCGAGGTCGAGCGCGTCGATGACCAGCTTCAGGCCTTCGGCCATGAAGGCGTTCTGCTGGTCGCGGAATTTCTTCAGCGCCAGCGCCTTGATGTCCTTGACCAGCGGATTGGCGAGGCTGGTGACTTCCTTGACCTGCCCGACCGGGCGATGTCCGTCATGTGGTGCCATTCAAGCCACCCAGCGCGAGAACAGCGAGGTCGACAGCGCGCGGCCGGCGGACTTCTCGCGGATGATCAACTCACCGGATTCGACCGTGCCGCCCATGCCGGCGAAGGTATCGCGCATCAGGGCATGGATGGCGAAGAAGGAGGCGCGGATCGAGTAGGCGGTCAGAACCACGGCGAGCGGCTTCGGCGTCAGGATCGAGCGGCAGAGGTCGGTGAGCCCCGGCAGATCCTCGAACAATTGCCACACTTCGCCCTTCGGGCCGCGGCCATAGGCGGGAGGGTCGAAGAGCACGATATCGTAGCGGCTGCCGCGGCGCTCCTCGCGCTCGGCGAACTTCACCGCATCCTCGACGATCCAGCGGATCGGCTTGTTGGCGAGGCCGGCCATCTCCTGGTTCTCGCGCGCCCAGCCGATCGCCTTCTTCGAGGCATCGACATGGGTGACTTCGGCGCCCGCGCGTGCGGCGACCAGCGAGGCAAGCCCGGTATAGCCAAAAAGATTCAGCACCTTGACCGGACGCCTGGCCGCCGCGATCAGCCCGGCCATGTGGTCCCAGTGCGAGGCCTGTTCGGGAAAGACGCCGACATGGCGGAACGAGGTGAAGCGGCCGAGATAGTCGATGCCGTCGTGCTTCATCGGCCAGGTCTCGCCGAGCGGTGCCTTCGGGAAGCGCCAGCGGCCGATGCCCTCCTCGTCGGTGTCGCCGGTGAAGATGGCGTCGGCGCGCTCCCATTCCTTCGCCGGAAGCGCCCGCTGCCAGATCGCCTGGCCCTCGGGGCGCACGATGCGGTAGGGGCCGTACTGCTCCAGTTTTTCGCTGGCGCCGCTGTCCAGCAGCGCATAGTCGGCGTTGGGCGCGACTTCGAGGATCAGCGGCAGGCGCTCGGCGGGCAACGGACCTTCGCGGCGCAAAAGAATGCGCGGCGCAGGTTTCGCCTCCTGCCGATCCGGGGATTTCGTTTCATGACGCTCAGCCTTCGCCTGTGGCCGCGCCGGCGCGAACGCGTCGCGCTGGCGGGACGGCTCCGCCCTCGCAGAGTGCGGACGATTGTCGCGGCGTTTGTCGCGAAAGGATTTCAAGAAGGATTATCTCCGGCGGTTCGGCCCGCTTCTGCCACAGCTCAACGGGTCGGCGC
The DNA here is from genome assembly GCF_014843905.1 of Mesorhizobium silamurunense. NCBI lineage: Bacteria > Pseudomonadati > Pseudomonadota > Alphaproteobacteria > Hyphomicrobiales > Phyllobacteriaceae > Mesorhizobium > Mesorhizobium silamurunense. The sequence continues at coordinate 27,368 of NZ_LPVS01000073.1, forward strand.
AACAAAAGCGCGTATCATTGCGACAGCAGGAAGCTCAGTCGCGCGGGATCGACAGCGAGCCAAGAACAAGCGAAATGAAGCCGAGAGCCTTGGCTGCCGTCACCGCCATGTGGCCGGTCTCCCAGCGCAACCGGATGGCGTCGAAATTCCCGGGGATCGGTCCGGGTGTCCAGGTTGCAAGGATGTCGTTGGCCGGTTTGACGAGAACAGTCCAAAGCACGAGCGCCAGCGCATAAAGCAAGGCCGCGGCCAGCACGAACCGGAATGCGGGCCGATCGTCACGCAGCATCCATGCGAGCCACGCCGGACAGATGATCGCCGCGATGTCGAGCGGCGCTCCGATCACGGCAAAGAGTAGAAACTGACCATTGAAGACGGTCGCCTCGCGCCAAAGCGCGGGCGACCATTTCGTCAACCTGGGCAGCGATTCGAGCACATGGGCAAAGGAGGGCCCAAGGCTGAGCGCCGCTATCGTGATAGTCAGGACCGACCAGAAAAACAGGAATCCGCGCATCTCCCATTGAAGGACAACGGTGCCGCAGCGCAGCTGTTCCGACGCTGCCTTGCCGCGGTGTGCGTCGCGGACTTATCGTCCGGTCAAGCAAACAGCAAACCGATGTCCCGTTCCGAACGCCTGCTCGACCTTGTCCAGATCCTGCGCCGCCACCGCCGGCCGGTCAGTGGCCGCACGCTCGCCGGTGAAATGGGCATCTCGATCCGCACGCTCTATCGCGACATCGCGACGCTGCAGGGCCAGGGCGCGCCGATCGAAGGCGAGGCGGGGCTGGGCTATGTGCTGAAGCCCGGCTTCATGCTGCCGCCGCTGATGTTCACCGACGAGGAGATCGAGGCGATCGTGCTCGGTTCGCGCTGGGTGGCGAAACAGCCGGACAAGCGGCTGGCCGCAGCGGCGACGGACGCTCTGTCCAAGATCGCGGCGGTGCTGCCGGACGATCTGCGCGAGGATCTCGACGCCACGACGCTGCTGGTCGGGCCGAGCTCAGCGAGCGTCGAGGCGATCGATCTTGGCGTTGTGCGGCAGGCGATACGCAACGAGCGCAAGCTCGGTTTTCTCTACCGCGACGCTGGGGGCGCCACATCGGAGCGCATGGTCTGGCCGTTCGCGCTCGGTTTCTTCGACAAGGTGCGGATAGTGGTGGCGTGGTGCGAGATGCGTCAGGATTTCCGGCATTTCCGCGCCGATCGCATATCTCATCTCGCCGCCACTGATATTCGCTATCCGCGCCGCCGCCAGGCAATGTTGAAGGAATGGAAAGCGACCCTCGATAAGCCGGGTCAGAACCCACCGAAAGACGCGACTGGGTGACGGCTGCTGCCAGAATCTGACAGTTGGTTGATCTACGTTCACCAAGGTTCAGACACCTTGGAGATAAGACATGACCACGCCCAATTTCGTCATTCTTTACGTCGACAGTCCCGAGAAGAGCGGCGCCTTCTACGCCTCACTGCTTGGACGCGAGCCGGTCGAGTCCTCGCCGACCTTCGTCATGTTCGTGCTCGACAAGGGCTTCAAGCTCGGACTTTGGTCGCGTCACACCGTGGAGCCGGCAGCCGCCGCGGCGGGCGGAGGTGGCGAGCTCGTGCTTGCGGTAGAGAATTCGGCTGCGGTCGACGCCACGCATTCCGATTGGGCCAAGCGCGGCCTGAGAATCCTGCAGACCCCGACCGACATGGATTTCGGCCGCACCTTCGTCGCGCTCGATCCCGATGCTCATCGGCTGCGCGTCTACTGGCCGAGTGAGTAGGCAGTAGGCAGAAGGGTGCTACTTCTTATTCCCTACTGCCTGCCCTTGAGCGCCTTGTAGACGGCGATGCCGGCGGCGAGGTCCTCGAGTGCGGCGCCGACCGACTTGAACAGCGTGATCTCGCTATCGCTCCGCCGGCCCTGTTTCTCACCGCGCGCCAATTCGTACAGGTCGGCGACGATCGCTTCCGGCTTCAGCACGCCGGAAGCCAGCGGCTGGACGATGTCGCCGGCCTCCTTGGTGGCGCCGGCGCGGGTGTCGACATAGACGCGGGCGCGGGAAATCGCCTCATCGTCGCTTTCGCGCATCTGCGGCGTGAAGCCGCCGACCAGGTCGACATGGGTGCCCGGCTTCAGCAGCGCGCCTTTGACCAGCGGCGTCGTGGAAATCGTCGCCGACGAGACGATATCGGCTTCGCCAAGCTCGGCTTCGAGATCGCCGGCCGCACTGGCGGGAAGGCCTTCGGCGCGCAGTGCCGCCGCGACTTTTTCGGCATTGGCCGGCGTGCGGTTCCAGATGTGGATCGACTTGATCGGCCTCAACGCCGAATGTGCCTTGGCGAGGAAGGACGACAAGGCGCCGGCGCCGATCACCAGCAGCCGCGAGGCGTCCTGGCGGGCGAGGTAGGATGCGGCGAGCGCAGAGGCGCAAGCGGTTCGCCACTGCGTCAGCCGCTGGCCGTCGATCAGGGCCTCAGGTTCGCCGGTCACGCCGTCGAGCAGCAGATAGAGGCCCATCACCGCCGGCTTCGCGATAGCGTTGTTGTCCGGCGAGACGGTGACGATCTTGACGCCGATATGGCCGCCGGCCGAGCTGCCCGCGGCGTTGAAGTCCGTCCAGGCCGGCATCAACAGCAACGTCGAGGCGGCGCCGTCCGGCCGTTCGACCGAGTGGTGATGGCGCACCGGCTGCACGGCGCCGTCGCGGAAGGCGGTTCGCAGCGTCTCGACCAGCCCTGGAAAGGTCAGCGCGTGATCGACCTCGGCGGCCGAAATGGTCAGCATGGAACGCTCCGTAACGGTACGCTGTTCAGTTCGTCGGCTTGGGCAGCGCCGGCCCTTTCGGCGCCGTGGGCGCGCGGCTCACTGCTTGGCGCAGGGTCTCGGCCTCCAGGCCGCGCTGGCGCGCGAGTTTGCGGTAGCGGCCCTGCTTCACCCAGGTCGCCAAGCTGCCGACGATCATGCCGATGGCTAAAGCCAGGAACAGGAAGATGAAGAGCGGCAAATTCAGCGTCAGCGCCGGATTGCCCGGATGGAAGGGGTCGAGCGTGAAGGCGACCGGTCCGCGGTTGGCGACGGCAAGCGCGATCAGGATGATGGCCAGCGGCACAAAGACCACGACGAGCATGAAGCGATTGAACATCTAATCTCCGTGGAGAGGCGTCTAAAAGCGCGCAAGTCTTTGTCCCGAAACCGGTCTCCACTTTCGGGAGACATGCTTGAAGCGCCGAGACGTCGTTTCGACCTGCCGGCGCGGCGCTTATTTGCCGCCGTTCAGCCTTTCGCGCAACTCCTTGCCGGTCTTGAAGAACGGCACCCACTTCTCCTCGACCTCGACGGATTCGCCGGTGCGCGGGTTGCGGCCGGTGCGGGCAGGACGGTTTTTCACCGAAAAGGCGCCGAAACCGCGCAGCTCGACCCTGTTGCCCTCGGCGAGCGCGTCGGTGATCTCATCAAAGATCGCGCCGACGATGTTTTCAACGTCGCGCAGGAAAAGATGCGGGTTGCGCGCGGCAATGATCTGCACAAGCTCGGACTTGATCATGAGAACGTTCCCCGTAAACCACTGCGGTCAAATTATCAGGATGATTTTATTGCTTTATTTGGCTCGTCCCGACGATTGTCAAGGGTGCCAGACCGAAACGAGACCGTCAAGGAACAAGCGGTCGGCGCCAAGTTCGTGAATGATGTCGCCGCCGGCGTCCGGCAGGCCGAGCGCGCTGGCGATGGCTTTGGTCATGCTCCTCGAAAACAGGAAACCGCGCCGTTCCGTGTTCTTCCACTCGACGACCTTGAGCTTGCTGTCGACGCCCTTGGTCGCCAGCCAGTCGATCGCCTCGGTCTCGCCGCCGACCGCGTCGACCAGGTGGTTGCCGAGCGCCTGGCGGCCGGTGAAGATCGAGCCGTCGGCCAGCGCCAGCGCCTGTTCACGGGTCATCTTGCGCCGCTCTGCGACGATGCCGACGAACCAGTCATAGCTGTCGAGGATGAGCTTGCGTACCATGGCGCGCTCGTCGTCGTTGGTCGGCTTGAACGGCGAGGGCGAGGCTTTGAGCGGCGACGACTTCACCTCTTCCAGCTTGATGCCGAGCCTGTCCATCAGGCCGCTGACGTCGGGGTATTGGATCAGCACGCCGATCGAGCCGACGATCGAGGTCTTGCGGGCAACGATATGGTCGGCCGCGCTTGCGATCATGTAGCCGGCAGACGCGGCCAGCGTGCCGACCTCGGCCACCACCGGCTTGTCGCCGGCAAGCTTGCGCACTTCCTCGTAGATCGACTCGCCGCCGACCGTGGTGCCTCCGGGCGAATCGATCGACAGGATGACGCCTTTCACGGTCGACGATTTGCGGATCGTCTCCAGCCTTTTGATCAGTTCCTCGTCCTCGGTGATGGTGCCTTCGATCTTGACCTTGGCGATGTGGTCGACGGCCTGGCCGGCGAAATCACCGCCATAGACCCATGCCGAAAACGCGATCAGCGCCGCCGCCAGAACCACAAACGCGGCCACGCGCCAGAAGGTCAGCTTGCGGCGCAAGCGGCGGCGGTCGATCAAGTCGTCGGCTCTCATTGCCATCATCAGCCTCACAATCGGTGGGAAAGGACGCTTTTAAAGCAACCACCCGCGCGGGGCTACCGTTTCCTGACAGGTCTTGGCGCAACGTGGCGGTCACGGCGACCTCACGAAAAATTAACGCAGCCGGCCCCTATCTGCTATGAAGGGCTGGCAGTTCAGCCGAATTCGTCCTAGTCGTGCGGTAGTAACCGTCACATTTTTGCAGTTTTCCTCCGCTTGTGCTTGCTTGCGGGGACCGGCATACCACCTATAGGCGGTGTTTGGCGGGGCAAGGGCTCATTAGAAAACAGTCATGTTGGCGCGATCTAACGAAACGAGCGATGCCGAAACGGTGTCGGCTGCCGCTGGCGAAAGCGGCACGCGTGGTGACGCGTTCGACCGCGCGCAGCGGCATTCGCGCCGCGTGCGGGTGCTGAAATTCGCCGTGCCGGTGCTGGCGGCGGCAATCGCGATCGCCTTTCCGGTGTATTCCTATCTCGCCGCGCCGGTTTCGGTCTCGGTGCAGGCCGACGGCACCGCCTTTTCGGACGGCAAGCTGGTGATGGCCAATCCCAAGCTCAACGGCTTCACCAAGCAGAAACTGCCTTATTCGCTGACGGCGACCAGGGCGACACAGGATGTCGGCAAGCAGGACATCATCGACCTCGAGGGCATCAACGCCAAATTGCCCGTCGCCAGCGACAATGTCGTGGCGGTCAACGCCGCGCATGGCATCTATAATCGCGGCGCCAACACGATGGATCTGACCGGCGATGTCTCGGTGACCACTACTGATGGCATGGTGGCCAAGTTCAAATCGGTCTTCCTAGACATGGGCAAAGGCTCTATGAAGACGGACAATCCGGTCGATGTCAGCCGCGGCGGGTCGCGCATCACCGCCGACTCCATGTCGGTGGAAGAGAACGGCAAGGTGGTGGTCTTCGAGAACCGGGTGCGCGTCAACATCGATGCGGCAAGTCTGAAGGCGGCAGAGGCAAAGAGCGGAGAGCAGAATGCGTCGCAGTAGTTTGGCAAGGCTTGCAGCGGCGGCCTCTCTCTTGATGTTGCTCGGGGCGGCGCCGGCGCTTGCCCAGACCGGCGGCACCAGCCAGATGTCCGGCCTGAAATTATCGGGCGACCAGCCGATCCAGATCGAAAGCGACAAGCTCGAGGTCCGTCAGGCCGACAGCGCGGCGATCTTCAGCGGCAACGTCACCGTCAATCAAGGGCCGACGCTGCTCAAGGCCGGCAAGATGACGGTCTACTACGTCAAGGACGCCAATGCCCCCAAGGGCGCGGCGGCCGGCGCATCGGCGATGACCGGTGCAGCCAACATCGACCACCTGGTGGTCGAGAACAAAGTCTATATCAAATCGAACGACCAAATCGCCACCGGCGACAAGGGCACGTTCGACATGAAGACCCAGGTGCTCGTTCTTTCCGGCAACGAAGTGGTGCTCTCGCAGGGCGACAATGTGCTCAAGGGCTGCAAGCTCACCGTTCAGATGAAGAGCGGTCTTGCCAATGTCGACGGTTGCGGCACCGGCGGTCGCGTCATCATGTCGATCACGCCGCAGAAGCAGGGAGCGCCCCAGAAACAGGGAACCGCCCAGCAGGGAGCGTCGAGCAACTAATGGCCGGCGTATCGTCGCTGCTGGCCCGCCTCCCGGGGCGGGCGGCCGCAAAACCGTCTGCGCCGGCAACGGTCGGCGCCGACGAGGCGAAGTTCAAGGGCACCCTGATCGCCAAGGGCCTGACCAAGAGCTACAAGGGCCGCAAGGTCGTCAGCGGCGTGACGCTCGGCGTGCGCGCCGGCGAGGCCGTCGGGCTGCTCGGCCCCAACGGCGCCGGCAAGACCACCTGTTTCTACATGGTCACCGGTCTCGTGCCGGTGGACGAAGGCACGATCGAGATCGACGGCTTCGACGTCACCTCGATGCCGATGTACCGCCGCGCCCGTCTCGGCATCGGCTATCTGCCGCAGGAAGCCTCGATCTTCCGCGGCCTCAACGTCGAGCAGAACATTCGCGCCGTTCTGGAGGTGGTGGAAAAAAGCCGCAAGGAGCGCGAGCGCACGCTCGACGAGCTGCTTGAGGAGTTCCACATCAGCCATCTGCGCAAGGCGCCGTCGATGTCGCTGTCGGGTGGCGAAAGGCGCCGTCTCGAGATCGCGCGGGCGCTGGCGACGCGGCCAGCCTACATGCTGCTCGACGAGCCCTTCGCCGGTATCGATCCGATCGCGGTCGCCGACATCCAGCAGCTCGTTCGCCATCTGACCGCGCGCGGCATCGGCGTGCTGATCACCGACCACAATGTGCGCGAGACGCTCGGCCTGATAGACCGCGCCTATATCATCCATGCCGGTCAGGTGCTGACGCATGGCCGGGCCGACGAGATCGTCGCCAACGCCGATGTGCGGCGGCTCTATCTCGGCGAGGGTTTTACGCTCTAGACGCGAAAATTTCGGTTCGCCGCAATTTCTCGCTGATTTTTTCCAGTTTCTGGGCAGTCCCGCCCCCGGATAACGCTCCGGTAAGCCGTCACTGCTAGCGTTTGCCTTGACAAGCAAAAGCCGGGCCAGTTTCTATGCCCGACCGAAAAATCATTGTCCGATGCGTAGACGAGGCGTTTGAATCTTACCATGGCGCTGGCGGCCAAACTGCAGCTCAGACAGTCCCAGTCGCTGGTGATGACGCCCCAGCTGATGCAGTCGATCCGGCTGCTGCAGCTCACCCATGTCGAGCTCGAACGCTTCATCGACGAGGAGATCGAGCGCAATCCGCTCTTGGAGCGGGCCGAGACGCAGGATGAGACCGGCGGCGACCAGCCGCAGAAGAGCGAAGCGTCGCCTGAACCCACGGCCGGGGACGACTGGTTCGAAGGCGAGACGGAATGGAGCGCCGAGGCGATCTCGGAAAAGCTCGACTCTTCGCTGGAGAACCTGTTTCCCGACGATCCCGGCAGGAGCGAAAGGCTGGGGCCGGACCTCACGGCACAATGGAAGTCGGCGTCCGGGGGCAGCGCCGGCGGCGCTTCGTCGGAAGGCTTCGATGTCGGCGAGATGGCCGCGACGGTTGTGACGCTGCGTGAGCATGTCGGCGAGCAGATCGCGCTTGCCTTCCCGAACCCTGCCGAACGCCTGATTGCAGGCGAACTCGCCGATGGGCTCGACGAGGCAGGTTACCTGCGCACCGACCTGGAAGAGGTCGGTACGCGCCTGGGTGCGGACAAGACGACCGTGGCACGCGTGCTCACGGTCTGCCAGACCTTCGAGCCAACCGGCCTGTTTGCCCGCGATCTCGCCGAATGCCTGTCGTTGCAGCTTGCCATGCGCGATCGGCTCGATCCGGCGATGAAGGCCCTGGTGGCCAATCTCGAACTTCTGGCGCGGCGGGATTTCCAGGCGCTGAAGCGCATCTGCGGCGTCGACGAGGAAGACCTTCTCGACATGCTGGCCGAGATCCGGGCGCTCGATCCGCGGCCCGGCACCGCGTTTTCGGGCGGGGCGAGCGACGCGATCGTCGCCGATGTCGAGGTGCGGGCGGCCGCCGACGGCAGCTGGGCGGTGGAACTCAACGCCGACACGCTGCCGCGCGTTCTGGTCGACAATGTCTACTTTGCCCGTGTTTCAAGCCATGTCAGGAACCAGGCGGAAAAGGAGTTTCTCGCCGAATGCCTGCAGAACGCCAACTGGCTCACGCGCAGCCTCGACCAGCGGGCGAAGACGATCTTGAAGGTGGCCTCGGAAATCGTGCGCCAGCAGGATGCGTTCCTCGTCCATGGCGTGCGGCATCTCAAACCGCTCAACCTGCGCACGGTGGCCGACGCGATCGGCATGCATGAATCGACCGTGAGCCGCGTCACCGCCAACAAATACATGCTGACGCCGCGCGGCGTCTTCGAATTGCGCTATTTCTTCACCGCTTCGATCGCCTCGGCGGAGGGCGGCGAAGCCCATTCCTCCGAAGCCGTGCGCGACCGCATCAAGCAGCTGATCGACGAGGAGAAGCCCGCCGACGTGCTTTCCGACGACGCCATCGTCGATATGCTGCGGGAAAGTGGCGTCGACATTGCGCGCCGCACCGTCGCCAAGTACCGCGAAGGCATGAACATCCCTTCATCGGTGCAGCGCCGCCGCGAAAAGCGGGCGTTGGCCAACGCCGGACGCTGAGGGCAGTTGACAATCAGCCGGCCTGACCTAGTTGGTGCGGGCTTCGATGAACGGCGGATTTCCACAGTTTTCGTGCTTCATTGACAAGCTGCAATGAAGTGTCTAGAAGCCCGCCCGCATGAGCCGGGCCGTGATACCCGCTCGCGAATGGGTCCGTCAAAGCGAAGGCCTCGGACGGCCAAGAAGGCGACTTGTGATCAACCGGAAAGTTCGGGTCTAAAATCGGCGCGCATGCCGCCGCAAAGCTTGTGCGCGCGCACCACGGGTATAAACTCGGGACAGTTTGAAGCCTGAGCAAGGAAGGTCAGTTTTCAGATGAATCTGCGCATTTCGGGAAAACACATGGACATCGGCGATGCGTTCCGTACGCGCATCAACGATCGTGTCAACGAAGCGATCGAAAAGTATTTCGATCGGGGTTTTTCAGGACATGTCACGGTCATCAAGGCGGGGTCGCGCTTCTCGGCCGATTGCATGATCCGGCTCGATTCCGGCGCGTCGCTGCAGGCGACCGGCGACGCCCAGGACCCCACGCTTGCCTTCGAGGCGGCCGCCGAGCGCCTCGAAACGCGGCTCAGGCGCTACAAGCGCCGGCTGAAGTCGCGCAATGTCGGTAACGGCAATGGCGAGGAGCCTACGGACATCGCCTATACGGTGATGGCGCCGCTCGCCGACGATGAAGAAGACATTCCGGAGGACTTTGCGCCGGTCATCGTCGCCGAATCGACCATGACGCTTCGCACCATGTCGGTGGCATCGGCCGTCATCGAGCTCGATACCAAGGACAGCCCGGTTTTCGTCTTCCGCAACGCCGGAAACGACCATCTCAACATCGTCTACCGCCGGCCGGATGGGAACATCGGCTGGATCGATCCGTCGACGACCAAAGTCGCGCAGGGATAAGAAAGCCGGCCGCGCGAGGGGGACGACCGGCGCGGCAGGCGAGCAAGGGATTTTTCAAGCATGGATCTTAGCGATCTCATCAGCGTTCCGGCTATCATGCCGGCGTTGAAGGCGAATTCCAAAAAACAGCTTCTGCAATTGCTGTCGGAGAGGGCGGCGGCGATTTCAGGGATTCCGGAGCGGGAAGTGTTCGATACCATCCTGCAGCGCGAGAGGCTGGGCTCCACCGGCGTCGGCAACGGCATCGCCATTCCGCATGGCAAGCTGGCGGGCGTAAAGCGGATCGCCGGCGTCTTCGCCCGGCTGGAGACACCGGTGGATTTCGAGGCGCTCGACGACCAGCCGGTCGATCTGGTGTTTCTGCTGCTTGCGCCCGAAGGCGCCGGCGCCGACCATCTCAAGGCGCTATCGCGCATCGCGCGCGTGCTGCGCGACGCCGATACGGTGGCCAAGATCAGGGGGACGCGCGACGCAGTGGCAATCCACGCGCTGTTGTCGGATACGCAGGCCTCGCACGCGGCCTAGCGTAATTCACGCATTTCGGGCGGAAGGCTACGGCGAAGGTGCCGAGCCTAACCGTTTCACACTTTTCCTGGAATTGCTCTGAAGCGTTTCGGGGGTAAAGCCGTAAGAGGGCCGCCGGGAGCGGCCCTTTCCAATTCAGACGATAACCAGGGTCAGTGAATGGCGACCGTGGTCAGATCGTTCTCCAGCGCACCCGCCAGCGCCCGGTCACGGGCATCGGAAAGCAGGATCGGCTGGCCATTGGCGGCAAACAGGGCCCACAGTTCCAGGCCGGGCGCGATTTCGCCGAGACCGGGGAAGCGGCCGCGTAGATCGTCGCTCGATACTTTCCTCAGGTATGCGACCGAACCTTCGCCGAGATGGGCGAATTCGCCGCTGGTCATGGTCAGGGTTTCGTCAGTTCTGGTCATTTCAAGCCTCCTTGGCGCGAGGACGCCACTTCCGGCCGTCCCGCATTAGAGCCATCGGCAGAGATCAGTCTTTCACCGATATGTTTATTTTCCGTACCAGCCGCTCGGCCTCCGGTCGGTCGAGATCGATCGACAAAAGGCCGTTCTTCAATTCCGCACCGACCACCCGCATGCCGTCGGCCAGCACGAAACAGCGCTGGAACTGGCGCGCGGCGATGCCGCGGTGGAGGAATTCGCGCTCGGTGTCGTCGGTCTGACGGCCGCGCACGATCAGCTGGTTTTCCTCAGTGGTGACATCGAGGTCGCTCTCGGCGAAACCCGCCACGGCAAGCGTGATGCGCAGCCTTTCGGCCTTGCCGTCCGAGGCGCCCAGGCGCTCGATGTTGTAGGGAGGATAACTGTCGCCCGACTTCGCCAGACGTTCGAGCGTCTTTTCCATGGCGTCGAAACCCAGAAGAAGCGGGCTGGAGAAGGGCGTCATTCGACTCATTGTTACACTGTCCTCTTAAGAGCGACACAAACTGGAAAAACCCGGATGGCATTTTTCCCGACGGTCTTGATATGGTCCGCCGCGCGATCAAGTTCAAGCCATCAAAACCCCGCCCAAAAAGACTCCCCAAAAAGGAATTGAAATGCCCCAGTCACGAAAGATCATCATCGACACTGACCCCGGCCAGGACGATGCCGTCGCCATATTACTGGCGCTCGGCAGCTCCGAGCTCGAGGTCGTCGGCATCACCGCCGTTGCCGGCAACGTGCCACTGAAACTCACCGAGAAGAATGCCCGCAAGATCTGCGAGCTCGCCGGACGGCCGGACATCAAGGTCTATGCCGGCGCGATCCGGCCGCTGGTGCGCGAGCTGGTCACCGCCGAGGAAGTGCATGGCAAGACCGGCCTCAACGGGCCGCAGCTGCCCGAACCGACCATGCCGCTGCGGGAGCAGTACGCCGTCGATTTCATTGTCGAGACGCTGATGCGCGAGGAGAGCGGCACGATCACGCTTTGCCCGCTCGGGCCGCTCACCAATATCGCGCTGGCGCTGATCCGCGAGCCGCGGATTGCGCCGCGCATCAAGGAAATCGTGCTGATGGGCGGCGGTTTCTTCGAGGGCGGCAACGTCACGCCTGCCGCCGAGTTCAACATCTATGTCGACCCGCAGGCGGGCGACGTGGTGTTCAAGTCGGGCATTCCGATCGTGATGATGCCGCTCGACGTCACCCATAAGGCACTGACCACCGCCAAGCGTACCAAATCCTTCCGCGGGCTCGGCACCAAGGTCGGCACCGCAACCGCCGAGATGCTGGAATTCTTCGAGCGCTTCGACGAGGAGAAATACGGCACCGATGGCGGGCCGCTGCACGATCCGTGCGTGATCGCCTATCTCCTCAAGCCCGAGTTGTTCAGAGGCCGCCGCTGCAATGTCAGCGTCGAGACGACGTCGGAGCTCACCATGGGCATGACGGTGATCGACTGGTGGGGCGTCACCAAGCGGGAAAAGAACGCCATGGTGATGCGCGACATCGACCATGACGCTTTCTTTGCGCTGCTGGTCGAGAGGCTGGGGCGACTCAACTGACGTTTAGACCGCCGGCAAGCGCGCGCCGTCACCCGTTGAGTAGTCGATAGGTGTCGGCGCCGTGCTGTCGTTCAATGGGAACGACCGAGCCGACCAGATGCGGTCGCCTCACATCGTCGTCGACAGATATCCGTGTGTTGTCGTCATCGAGGCGCACATCGTAGGTGTAGTATAGATTATGACCTACCATGCCGTACGGATTGATAGGCTTCACTCTGACATATTCGACCACGCCCATCACGCGTTGAGTGGCGATGACCGGATTAGCTTGAAGCTCTACGATCGCGATGGATTTCATCAGCGCAAATGCGCAGAAGAAAGCGGCGCCGATCACGGCGTCGCTGTACTCGTATTGCCAAATAAGCAAGCGATTCCGGAAGGAAACGTTTGACTTGTTCATACTGAAGAGTTGTGCGGTAGAGCGCAACTATTCAATGGGTGCTTAAAAAGAATTACGGGTCTAGAGCGTTGCCGATCACTTCGCCTTCGAGAACGCCAGCCACAGCCCCCCACCGACCAGGAAGCTGCCGCTGATCCGCGACATCAACTTGACGCGGCTGGCCGACAGAATGCGACCGGCGCGGCCGGCGGCAAGCGCGTAGGTCGAATCCGACATGGCGGCGAAGATCATGGCGGTAAGGCCCATGACAACGATCTGCAGCGTGTAATTGCCCTGCGGCGCGATGAACTGCGGGAAGAAGGCGCCGAAGAAGACAAGCGTCTTCGGGTTGGAGATCGCCATCAGGAAACCCTGCAGGAAGAAGCCGCCGCGCGGCTTCCTCGCAGAGCCGTCCGGGTTCAGCGTGCCCTTGGCGCGAAACATCTGCACGCCCATCCAGATCAGATAGACGGCGCCGATCAGCCTGACCCATTCGAACCAGTGGCCCATGCCGGCGATCAGCGTGTTGAGGCCGATGCCGACAATGGCGATCATGATGGCGAGGCCGGCCTGGGTGCCGGCAACATTGGCAAGTCCGGCGCGCGAGCCGTGGCGCATGCTGTTGGCGATGATCAGCGTGACCGTGGGCCCGGGCACCAGGATGATGACGATGCAGGCGACGACATAGGTGGCGTAGAGTTCCAGCGACATGATCTTCCTCGAACAGGATGGCGCCGACTTGGGCGGAGCGCGATCAATGCACGGAGTTGGCGTCGGTGCAAGCTGGCAAGGCAGGGCGGCCCGTCAGGCGGCCCCGGCTGGCCAGGGCAGCGTCGCCTCATAAGCGGCGCCGGCTCTGAGTACCGCGAGGTCGCCGCGCGGGCGGCCGATCAGTTGCATGCCCATCGGCCGACCCTTGTCGTCGAAGCCGACCGGCACATTGAGCGCCGGGCAACCGCCCAAGGTGGCAAAGGCGGAGACCTGCATCCAGCGGTGATAGCTGTCCATGGGCCGTCCCGCGACCTCGCGCGGCCAGTGGGTGGCGACGTCGAACGGAAAGACCTGCGCGGTTGGCAGCACGATGAGGTCGAAGCGCTCGAACAGCGACAGCAGCGCGCGGTGCCAGGAGGAGCGCCGGACCGTGGCGGCATGGACTTGCGGCGCCGTGAGGCGCATCGCCTGCTCGACTTCCCAAACCGCTTCCGGCTTCAGCAGCTTGTGCTTTTCCGGATCGTCGTAATGCACCTTCAGCCCGCAGCCGCTGCTTGCCTGGCGCAGCGTCGCGAAGGCCTGCCACAGCGCTTCGAAGTCGAAATCCGGCACCAGAGCCTCGGTATGGAAGGATGCCTCGGCAAAGCGGGCGAGGGCAGCCTCGCACAGCTCGAGGATTCCAGGCTCCATCGGCAGGTGGCCGCCGAGATTGCCGAGCCAGGCGACCCGGCCGCCGGTCGCCTTCATGCGCAAGCCTTCGAGAAATGAGCCCTGCTTGTCATGCGACAGCGGCGCGTGCGGGTGGTAGCCGGCTTGCTCATCGAGCAGCAACGCGATGTCGGCGACGTTCCGGCCCATCGGCCCTTCGACGCCCATCTGGGCGTGGAAGACATCGATGTCGGGGCCGGCCGGCACGAGCCCCTGCGAGGGGCGGAAGCCGTAGACGTTGTTGTATGCCGCCGGATTGCGCAGCGAGCCGCCGAAGTCGCTGCCGTCGGCCACAGGCACCAAGTCGAGCGCCAGCGCCACCGCCGCGCCGCCGCTCGAGCCGCCGGCGGTGAGCGCCGGATCGAAGGCGTTGAGCGTCGGTCCGAAGACAGGATTGTAGGTGTTGGAGCCAAGGCCGAATTCCGGAACATTGGTCTTGCCGATGATGATGGCGCCGGCCTTGCGGAGGCGCTCGACGAAGAAATCGTCCTCCTGCGGGACGAAATCGGCGAGGATCGGCGAGCCGAAGGTCGTCCTCAGGCCCTTGGTCAGGGCCAGGTCCTTGATGGCGATCGGCAGGCCGAACAGCGATCCGGTCGCGTCGCCCTGCGTCAGATGGGCATCGGCCCGGTCGGCTTCGGCCAGTATGTCGGCGCGCTCGCGCAGCGATACGATGGCGTTGACCAGCGGGTTCACGGCCTCGATGCGGTCGAGAAAGGCATTGACGACTTCGCGCACCGAAAGGCGCCGCTGCCGGATGGCTTGGGCAAGATCGATCGCGGACAGGCGGCAGATGTCGCCGGCCGGCGGCACGGCATGCTTGGTTACAGGACGCATCGCCGTCACCGCGCGGCCAAGGCGGCGTCGACGTCCTTTGCCAGCGGGATCGCCGGCTGCGCGCCAGGTTTCAGGCAGGCGAGCGAGCCCGCAGCGGCGGCGCGCGCGAGCGCCTGTTCGAGCGAAAGGCCAGACGACAGGCCGGCGCCGAAATAGCCGCAAAAAGTGTCACCGGCACCGACCGTATCGACCGGGACGATCTTCAGCGCCGGGACGGTGAGGAAATCGTCGGGAGTGGCGGCCAGCACGCCATCGCCGCCGAGCGTGACGACGATGGCGCGGCCGGTCTTTTGGGCATAGTCGCGCATCCGCGCCTGCCGGTCGCGCCCGGACAGCGCCAGCGCTTCGCCATAGAGGTCGAACTCGGTCTCGTTGGCGACGGCGTAGTCGGCCTTGCCGACAAGGCCTGCGGCCTCGGCGCGGAAAGGCGCGGTGTTGAGCACACTGACGGCGCCTGCCTCGCGCGCGCCATCGAGCGCGGCCTCGACCGTCTGCAGCGGGATCTCGTGCTGCAGCAGCACGACATCACCCTTCTTCAGATGGGCCTTGGCGATGTCGCCGGGCAGCACGGAATCATTGGCGCCCGGCACCACCGCGATCACGTTCTCGCCGTCGGCGCCGACCAGGATCAGCGCCGTGCCGGTCGAGGCGAAGCTCTCGCCGACGCCGGAAAGATCGACATTGCCGGCCTTGAGCAACGCCAGTGCATCCCCGGCAAAGCTATCCTTGCCGACGGCCCCCACCATGCGCACTTGGGCGCCGGCGCGGGCGGCGGCCAGCGCCTGGTTGGCGCCCTTGCCGCCGGGAGCGGTGGCAAAGCCGGAGCCGCGGACCGTCTCGCCGGGCTCCGGCAAGCGGTCTACATTGGCGATCAGGTCGAGATTGATCGAGCCGACGATGATGATCAAGAAACGCCTCCTGGCGGAGCGGGTGAGCCTTCGATCGAAGGCCGATGCGCTCCAAGTCCTTGCTTTTACGCAATTGATTGCGCGAGAGGCTAGCCGCAAAGACCGCCAGTTGCCAGATCATGTCGGTTGTTCGCGCCGGCGGCCCACAGCATCATTCGCAGCGCACGGTGACCGTGCCTTGATAATTGCCCGCCGGGAAGACGCCGGGCGATTTCGTCGCGGTGAGGTCGACCTGGACGGAGTGGGTTCCGTTGGTCACCCGTTGCGGCGAACTTCCGGGAATGTCGAGCCCGGAGCCATCGAGGCGGAAGACAGTGTCAAAAGTGACGTTGGTATCGCCGCCGCTCGGCGCGGAAGTGAAGGCGATCGGCGCCGGTGCCGAGACCGAATAGCAGTCGAGCAGGTTGAGCAAGGTGCAGAGCAGCGAACTTGCGGTGATGGTGGCGGTGGCGCTCGATCCGCCCGCCTGCCTGGAGCCGAATATGTTGATCGCCGGGTTCGCCTTCATCGTTCCCGAACTGCCGATCATGATCGTGCAGGTGCCGACGATCGCGGCCTGCGCGGGCACGCCGAAAGCGGCGAGCGCGGCTGCGACAAGCAGCGCGCGGCTAGTTCTTTTTCTTTCACTTGGCACCGTCGGTTCCGCCTCTGATGCTCCAGCCTTCGTTGGCCCATGCCGGTGGCGTGCCCGAGGGAGCCGCGGCGGCCACGCTCCCGGTGATCTGGCCGTCTGGGGCCAGTCCCATCTTCAGGAGCCGCAACTCCATCTGCAGGCGCTCGACCTCGAGCTCGTAGAGGCGGCTGCAGTCCAGGCGCTTGGGCGTCCGCCCGATTGGGATCACCACGCGCCCATATGTGGCGATGTCGCTGTTCGACTGGCTGCTGGTGTTGTTGCCCCGGATGACACCGACATCGAGATAGGCACCGCTGCCGGAAACGGCTGAGCGGCAGGTCGTGCCGTCGCTGGCATGAA
The DNA here is from genome assembly GCF_014843905.1 of Mesorhizobium silamurunense. Taxonomy (NCBI): domain Bacteria; kingdom Pseudomonadati; phylum Pseudomonadota; class Alphaproteobacteria; order Hyphomicrobiales; family Phyllobacteriaceae; genus Mesorhizobium; species Mesorhizobium silamurunense. Next base: position 44,011 of record NZ_LPVS01000073.1, read on the forward strand.
CCTCGTCCTGCCCCTGGGGCAGGACGACACCGGGCAAGCTGAAACCCGTCTGGTTCTGGTTCAGGTTCAGGATATCCTCTGCAAACCCATGACTGACGACCGCCAGGGTGGTCAGCAACGAAAGGGTCAGAACCTGCGATGTCCGAAAAACTTTCCGCATATCTGTGCCCTTATCTGCGTCTGCTCGCCTGGAAAGGGGATACTCTCGGTACAGATACGCACTTTGCGATCGGTCGCGCCGTCGAACGGGACGACCACGAGAACCGGACGTGATGCCTGTCCGGCAAGGAGAAAGGCGCGCGGCGATATCTCGGCATCGATCGGCTGGAAGTCCTGGTCGTAGACATGAACCTCGACCCGGATGCGTTGGTCATAAGGGTTGCCCGGAAAGATCCGCACGGCGAAGGCGTCGGCGAAGGCTCTCACCTCGCCGCGCATGGGCGTCATCGACTGGGCCGTCGCCGCAAGGGGAGCAAGGCTTGCCGCCAGCGCTGCCACGAAGATCCGAACCTTTGTCAACGACCGCTCCATTCGCGAGAGAGTTATTCGCAGCGCACCGTCACGGTCGCCTGGTAGCCGCCGGCCGAGAAGCGATTGGTGCCGCCCTTGGTGCCGGTAAGGTTGATCGCGGCCGTCGACGTGCCGGGCACGGTGAGCGGCGTTGCCGTGCCGGTTTCGGCAATCGTCTGCGCGCCGGAAGTGGCGAAGGTCGGTGTCCAGGTGGTGGCTGTGACGTCGCTCGCCGGCACGGTGGTGACGGTCACCGGGTCCACGCTCAACGAAACGCCGCCCGTCGTGTCGACCTGGACGCTGCCGGCCGAACCGCCCGCATTGTGGGAACTCAGCGATTGCAGGTTGCTGCTGACGGTCATGGTGCCGTTGGAATTGACGGTCAGTGTGCAGGTGGCGGTGATGGTGCCGTTGAAGAGGACATTTCCAGTGGCGGCCGATGCCGTCTGGCCAGCGCAGGCGGCCAGCAGGCTTGCGGCCATTGCGGCGCGCAGGAATTTCATCGAGACCCCTCTTTCGAGCCGAATGGCCGGCTCAGTTTCGAGGGCATCATCCCTTTATCGTGGTAAATTTAGCGTTAACTGAAATAACAACGGAAAGCAACTTGTAATACAACCGGCGAAACCAGAGGTTGCCGCCGGTTGTATTTTGCAGATATTTGGAGATTTTGTTTCAGTTATACTTTTTTATATTGTGGCTCGCGCTTTTTTGCAACGGCGCGCAGAAAAATCGAGGTTCAGGACGCCACTTGTCCCGCTTCCCAACCGAGGATGGCGCGCTTGCGCGTCAGCCCCCAATGGTAGCCGGTGAGGGCACCGGACTTGCCGAGCGCGCGGTGGCAAGGAACCACGAAGGACATCGGATTGGCGCCGACCGCCGCGCCGACAGCCCGGCTTGCGCTCGGCGCACCGATGCTTGCCGCGATCGAGGAATACGTGCAGGCCCTGCCCATCGGGATGCGCAGCAGCGCCTCCCAGACACGCAACTGGAAGTCCGTGCCGATCATCACCACGCGCAGCGGCTGGTCGGCACGCCAGAGCGTCGGATCGAAGACGCGCGCGGCATAGGGCTGGGTGGCCGACATGTCCTCGACATAGTTGGCGTTCGGCCAGCGGCCGGACATGTCGGCAAAGGCGGCCCGCTCGCCGCCGGCATCGCAGAAGGCGAGGCCGGCCAGTCCGCGGTCGGTGACCATGACCAGGGCGATGCCGAAGGGCGAGATGTGGTAGCCGTAGCGGATGGTGAGGCCGGCGCCGCGGGTTTTGTAGTCGCCGGGCGACATCGCCTCGTGGGTGACGAAGAGGTCATGCAGCCGGCCTGGGCCAGACATGCCGAGCTCGAAAGAGGTTTCCAGCAGCGGCATGCCGGAATCGAGCAGCTTGCGGGCATGGTCCAGCGTGACCGCCTGCAGGAAGGCCTTGGGCGACAGGCCGGCCCAGCGCGTGAACAGTTTCTGCAGGCCGGTGGGCGTCTCGCCGACGGCCTCGGCCAGGACCTCCAGCGAGGGCTGGTCGCGATAGTCGAGGCTGATCTTTTCGATGGCGCGGCGAACCACTTCGTAGTCGCTGCCCTCAGGAGTGACGTCGTTTTGCAGGATCGCGGACGGTTTCATCAGGGTATTCATGGTCATCTGGGCGTTCATGGCAATATCTCCTTGACCGCGAATATCGTTCTTCCAGTGCTTTGCCACCACCCGAAACTTGCCTTCCCGCCGCCCATACCCAGATAGAGCTGGCTTCATATGAAGGGGACAAGCATGGCCGGCGAAAAGATAAGCCTGACCGGGGCGAGGGAGACCCTGCTGATGACGCTCTACGGCAAGGCGCTGGAGAGCAGGCTGCCTCATTCGCTGCTCAGGGACCACTTCGCCGACGCGGCGGTGCGCAAGATCGATTATGATTTTTCCAGGCTCATGGTCGACGGCAATCTCGGCCTCGGCTTTGCCATCAGGGCCAAGACGCTGGATGTCGCCGTTCAGGACTTCATCGCCAGAAATCCCGATGCGATCGTGCTGCATCTGGGGTGCGGGCTCGATACGCGCGTTTTTCGTGTCGATCCGCCACAAGGCGTGGACTGGTTCGACGTCGACTACCCGGACGTCATCGCGTTGAGACGCAAGCTATACCCGTCCAGGGACCACTATCACCTCATCGCTTCATCGGTGACCGAACCGGATTGGCTGGCTGACGTACCCCGCAATCGCTCGGCGATCGTCGTGGCGGAAGGACTGACGCCTTATCTCGCGGCCGACGAGGGGCCGCGTCTGTTTTCGCGGCTTGTTTCGCATCTTGCCGCCGGCGAGTTGATGTTCGACGCCTACAGCCGTTTCGGCCTGGCGCTGGTTCGCCTCAATCCGGCCGTCAAGGCGACCGGCGCCGAAGTTCACTGGGCGATCGCGGACCCGCGCGAACTGGAGCGAGCCGTTCCGAAGCTGCGGTTCGTCGAGGAGGTTTCGGCCTACAAGCCGGAGCATGGCGCGCGCATGCGCCTTCGCGCGAAACTGTTTGTCCGCCTCTGGAAACACATTCCGGCGCTGCGCAAGATCGGCCGGCTGTTGCGCTATCGCTTCTGACGCGCGGTGGTTCAGCGCGCCCTGGCGGTCGCCAGTGCGCGCGAAAAGGCGGTCGCAAAACTTTCGCGGGAGTCGGGGTCCAGGAAAGACCCGATCGAAACGCTTCTGCCTTGCGCCTCGACGGCCATTTTGGTGATGCCTATCTCGGCATGCCGGGCGATCGAAAACCGCGCCCAGAACGGGTTGAAGCGATGATCCTCGAAGCGGCCCGACGGCGCCGTCTTGCGGATGTCGAGGCTGGTGCGAGAAACCGATATTTCTTCACGCGCACGGGCCGCCCGATAGTTGACGCGGAAGGCGATGTAGACGGCGACCACGTCCAGCCCGAAGAAGCCGAAGACCGGCCATGCACCATGCGCCAGGAAGATCGCCCCGGTGACCGCCCAGCCGAACATGAGCGCGCACATCAATATCAGAAAGCCGGTCCGGCCGAGGGAACGATGCGGCGTCAGCAGGGCTTGAAAAAATGGCTCGTCGGCTTCGAACGAGGCGTTTGTGTCGCTCATGGGGAGATATTATAGGGAGGGAATGGCGCCGCCCAAGTCCAAAAATTCCTCACCCGTCAAAAAGCCATCAGCCTCCGCCTCAGGCGGCGATGCGAAAGCAAGGACGCCTTCCCGGCAGGGCGGATCGCGCTCGCTCTACACACCCGCCGAGGTGCATGAGATTTTCCGACGTTTTTCCGTGCAACGGCCCGAGCCGAAGGGCGAACTCGACTACATCAATCCCTTCACGCTCTTGATCGCGGTGGTGCTGTCGGCGCAGGCGACCGACGCCGGCGTCAACAAGGCGACGAAGCAGCTGTTTGCGGTGGCCGACACGCCGCAGAACATGCTGGCGCTCGGCGAAACCAAGATCGGCGACTATATCCGCACCATCGGGCTTTGGCGCAATAAGACCAAGAACGTCATTGCGCTCTCCAAGGCGCTGATCGACGACCATGCCGGCAAGGTGCCGGAGGACCGCGACGAACTGGTCAAGCTACCGGGCGTGGGGCGCAAGACCGCCAATGTCGTGCTCAACGTCGCCTTCGGCCAGCATACGATGGCGGTCGACACGCATATCTTCCGCATCGGCAATCGGATCGGGCTGGCGCCCGGCAAAACGCCGGAACAGGTCGAGCAGGGGCTCTTGAAGGTCATCCCGGCCGAATATATGCGCCACGCGCATCACTGGCTGATCCTGCACGGCCGATATGTCTGCAAGGCGCGCAAGCCCGACTGCCCGGCCTGTGTTATCGCCGACATCTGCAAGTCCAAGGAAAAGACCACCGACGTGCCGGCGCCGCTGGTGCCCATCGCCCCCTTGAGGGAGGCCTTTCCCGCAGAGGTCTAGAGTCTTTGTCTTTTCGCAATTCCGGACCGCTTTTCCTGGAATTGCTCAGTAACCGTAGCCCCGCGCCATCGCCGCGGCAAAGACAGGGATGAGCAGGAAGATGAAGCCCTCGGCGCGGACATAGTTCCTCACCGAGGCGAGTTCAGCCGCCGGCACCGAGAAAGAGGGATTGCCGCTCGCCTGCCTGCTCCAGGAGATGAAGCGCATCGTGGGGATGATCGACAGCAGGCCGACGATGATGAAGGCCGCCATCTTTGCCCAGAACACCCAGTTGTAGACGTAGAATTCCCAGCCTTTCAGCCCGAGGAACACCCGGCAGACGCCGATGATGACGATCAGCGCGGCGATGATGCCGTAGGGGCGGTCGATGCCCGCAAGGCGCTTGAGCGTCGCCGCCCCCAGGTCGCCGCGCACCAGCACGAACTCGGCGCCGATGATGCCGGCCAGCGAGAACACCAGAAGGTGATGGGCGATCGCCAGCAGAAGGTCGGTGGTGTCCATGTTTCTTCCTTCGATCGAAGAGCGCGAGTGTTGAATCAGTTTTCAGCAGTTGCAGAGTAGCATCGCGAGGCAAAATCCCATATGCGCAAGCTAACCATAAGCGTCGTTGACGCCACCTGCCGGCAGTCTATTGCTTGGAACCATGAGCCGACTGAAGCGTGCCCTCAATCCGATGCCTGAAGACGTTCGAGCCGTACTCGCGGAACGGGGACTGATGGCCGCCTATGATGCGCGGCCGGACTATCAGCGGAACGACTATCTTGGCTGGATCGTCCGCGCCAAACGCCCTGAAACGAGGCGGAAGCGGCTTAACCAGATGCTCGACGAACTGGCGCTCGGCAGCGTCTATATGAACATGGCCTGGCACGGCTGAAGCCGGTCCTCCGGCGTTTTGCCTGTCTGTCACCTCGTTTGCCTCTGGAAGATGGCTCCGGTCATCCTGGCCCTTGTTCGAACATGCTGGTTTGCTAAGCGCTTCCGCCTCAACAGAGGTGAATGCCATGAGCATTGGAAGGGAAGCCGGCGTGCCGATCCTGGAGACGGCGCGGACCGTCCTGCGGCCGCACCGGCTCGACGATTTCGAAACCTATATCGCCATGTGGGCGGACCCCGGCGTCACCCGTTTCATCGGCGGCAAGCCGCGCACCCGCGAGGAAAGCTGGATGCGCTTCCTGCGCCACGCCGGGCTCTGGTCGCTGCTTGGTTATGGATTCTGGGCGATCGAGGACAAGGCGACGGGCCGATTCATCGGCGAGGCCGGGTTCCATGATCTGAAGCGCGAGATCGAGCCCTCGATCGAAGGTGTGCCGGAGGCCGGCTGGGCGCTGGCTTCGGTCGCGCATGGCCAGGGACTTGCGAGCGAAGTCGTCGGGCGCATCGTCGCCTGGGGGGACGCGGTGTTCGGGCGAGCCAGGACCGTCTGCATCATCGATCCCGACAATGGCGCTTCGCTCAAGGTGGCTGAGAAGAACGGCTATCGCGAAATCCTGCGGACAACCTATCACGACAAGCCGACGATTCTGCTGGAGCGGCAGGCCGGAGGCAATCTCGGTTGATCAGCGCTTGGCCTTGGACCTGTTCAGGGCTGCGGCGGCGCGGACGAGAGCCTTGAGCGCTCCCTCGTCGATCTCCTCGCCTTCGCGAAAATCGATGGCGCGCCTTGTGTTGCCTTCGAGGCTGGAGTTGAAGAGGCGTGAGGGATCGGGCAGCGCCGCGCCCTTGGCGAAGGTCAGCTTGACGACCGCCTTGTAGGTCTCGCCGGTGCAGATCATCCCGGCGTCCTCCCAGACGGGCACACCGCGCCACTTCCACTCCTCGGTGACTTCCGGATCGGCCTCTCTGATCAGGGCGCGGAGGCGGCCGAGCACCTCGCCCCGCCAATCGCCCAATTCCGCGATACGCCCATCGATCAGCTCGGAAGGAGATTTGCTTTCCTGCATGCCGCTTTTCTCCATGTCTGTTCTCCCCAGTGCTGGACACGATCGCCATGATGGCTTTTCAGGCGAACCGCGCTCGATCGATAGTGCGCCTACGTTCGTTCGCCAGGCAATTGGCTTGCCTGTTTCACCCACGAGACGAACTGCGCTTCATCGAGCCGGTCATCCTCATGGATATGAAGATAGGCTTGGACCGGAGCGTCGCCATAGCCCTTGGCGATCTGCGGGTTGCCGCCTGAAAGCAAGATGGGTTTCGCGTCCGTGGGCCCGGCGGCAACTTTCGGCGATTTCGCCTTCGCCATCAGGCCGACTCCACCCGCTCGCGCGCGCCACGCCATCGTGCGGCATAGGGCAGCACGAACATATAAAGGCCGCTGAACAGCAGCAGGAAAAGCGGCAGGAGCGGCGAATAGACCACCAAGGCGGGAGGCTCGCCCAATGCCATGGCGACGAAGTTGGCGATGACGGTCACGGTAAAGACGATCGACAGCCAGCGATGCAACTGCCTGATACACTTGCTCCAGTCCAATGCTACCTCCTCTGCACGAACGAATGAAACGCCTGCCTTACCAGCGCGCCAGCTGCGTGATCTGGATGAGATTGCCGCAGGTGTCGTTGAGCTGCGCGATGGTCGAGCCGGTCACCTCGGTCGGCGCCATGGCGAAGCTGCCGCCATTTGCCGCGATGCGCTCGTGGTCGCCCTTGATGTCGTCGGTGAACAGCATGAGCGCCGGCTGGCCCTGCTTGAAGATGGCCTGCTGGTAGGTCCTGGCCGCCGGATTGTCGTTCAGCGCCAGCTGCAGCTCGGCGCCGTCCGGGTCTTCCGGCGAGGCGACTGTGAGCCAGCGAAACGGTCCGTTGGTGAAATCGGCTTTCTTGGTGAAGCCCAGCACGTCCGTGTAGAAGCCAAGAGCCTTCTCCTGGTCATCGACATAGATACTCGTCAGCTTGATCTTCATGGCATGTCTCCATTGCTCGCGCCTGCAGGTTGCCACCCGCCAACAGCTTCCGCTTTTTTGAACCCCTTCGGCGGGACCTCAGTCGATCCGCGCCAGGACCTCTTCCAGGGCTGTAAGGAACTTCTTCCAGCCCACAATGGCGCCCCGGTAGTACGGCTCCTGGTCAGTCCGGAAGCCCGTCTGCTCCATGCGCAAATGCGTGCCTGTGCTTGTCGCGGTGAGCGTCCAGGTGACGACGCTCTCCAGATCCTTGGTGTCCCAGGTGTAGGACAGCGTCTTGTTGGGCTCGACGGTCTGGACCTGGCACTCGACGCCGCCCCAGTCCGCGCTCAGCTCGAAACGATGGTCCACGACCGGCTTGAAGTTGTTCTTCATCAGCCACTCCTCGATGAGATGCGGTTGGGTCAGCGCCCGCCAGATCTTTTCCGGCGGATAGGGAATCTCGCGCTCGACGACGACGGAGCGCGTTCCGGCCGGCATATCGTTCATTGATCCATCCTCTTCAGCAGATCCTCGAGATCATCGAACCGGCTCTCCCAGAAGCCTGCCATCTCGCGAGTCCAGTCCATCAGCGGCGCCAGCGCGCCAAGCTGCGCGCTGTAGTGGGTCTGCCGGCCCTCATGGCGATCGCGCACCAGCCCGGCTTCCTTGAGAAGGCCAAGATGCTTCGACACCGCCGGCTGCGAGACACCGGCCTCGGCCGTCAGCGCGCCGACCGTCTGCTCGCCTTGACGGCACAGACGCTCAAAAATGGCGCGCCTTGTCGGATCGGCAAGCGTTCGGAAGAGCATATCGTGCGCGGCGGTCATTCCAATCAATAACCCGTTGGCTATTGATTGACCTATAACCATTCAGATATGGGTGAGTCAAGCGGAAGAGTGGAGCGGGCGGAAGAGTGGAGCGGGCGGAAGAGTGGAGCGGGCGGAAGCGTGGAGCGGCAGGACGGTTCTCGTCACGGCATCGTTGCGGACGCCGTCCCGTGCCTCAGCGCTTCCAGAAATCGCGGTGCGGTGCGAGCAGCTCGCCCGCGATTTCGGGAAAGGGGCCAAAGACCTCGATCTTTTTCTGGCCGGAGTCGAGAACGGTGCGCGAAGAAAGGCTCATCGTCGGATTCGCCGCGTGATCCCCGGTAAGCGCGAGAAGCTCGGTCTCCTCGAAGCCGTAGACCAGCCGGCCGATATTCGCCCAATAGAGCGTTCCGGTGCACATCGCGCAGGGCTCGCCGGTTGAGACCAGCGTGCAGGTCCACAGAAACTGCGGCGAATAGGCAGCCGCCGCGCGTCGCGCAAGTTCGGTCTCGGCGTGATGCACGGTGTCGATATTGCCTTGGCGCATGAGGATCGTGTCGTCGGGGCCGACCAGCACCGCACCGAACGGATGATGCCCGTGTGCGGCCGCCTCGCGCGCGGCGGCGTCGGCGGATCGGAGATGGGCGAGCATCTGATCGCGGGTCATGGCAAACCCTATCGCGCCGACGGGCGGCTCTTTGAGCCGAGATTGCTGCCAAGGGACGCGATTGGCAAGAGCTAACCGTCGCTTGAGCGTCCACCCGCCCCAAGCGCGGCGACATCGGCATGTTGCGTGCCGGATATTCCATTTCGGTCTTCTCCACGACGCGCCTCTGTCGTGGTTTTGGCCGGCGTGTCCAGGCTTGCCGCATCCAGCATGGATGCGTCCTCGCCGAAGGCGCGGGTGGCGCGGGCGGCTGCTTCGAGCAGCGGGCGCTTCATGCGCGTGAGGAAGGCGGCGTCGACCCGCGTGCTCGGCCCGGCGAGCGTCAGCGCGCCGAGCAGTGTCTGCCCAGGTCCGAACACAGGGGCGGAGATGCCGGCCGTCTGCGGATCGCGGTCGCCGATCGAAATGCAGTTATAGGTTTTCCGGATCGTCTCGTAAGGCTCGCCCTGCTCACCCGAGAAGGCTGCAAGCACCCGGCCGCCGGAGCCCACCAGCAAAGGCAGCACGTCGCCTTCACGTATCGTGTAGCGGATCGGGTGCTTGGACTCGACCCGGTAGAGACAGGTGCGCACGTCGCCCGAGCGGACGTAGAAGGCAACGCTTTCCCAGCTCCGTTCGGAGAGATCGCGCATGATCGGCAACAGGATATCCATCGCCACGACCGAGCGCTGGTAGAGCGCGCCGAGCCTGAAGGTGGCCGGTCCGATACGGTAGCGTCCGTCTTCGAGCCGTTCCAGCAATTGCCCCCGCATCAGCGAGTTGGCCAGCCGCAGGATCGTGCTCTTGTAGAGGCCGGTTCGGGCCGCGATCTCGGCGAGGCCGAGCGACCGGTCGGCAATGGTGAACGCGTCGAGGATGGCGATCGCGCGGTCGAGCGCGGCAACGCCATCGGCCGGGGCCTGGCTTGGAGGTGTGTCTGTCATTTTCATCGTGGTCGCCCTATCCGGGAATGATCCCGGACATGCGGATTTAGTCCGGTCTCATGTGTTCTGTCCAGCAGAATGGCATTCCCGTTGACAGAACGCGGTAACAAATGCTTGAACTCGAATGCGGGTCTTAATTCAGGCCACGTCTTGGCAGGCACCGGAGGAGGTGTCGTGATTTGGAGGAATCCCATGCTGAACAGACGCAGATTCTTGACGACCACCGCAGCGGCCGGTGCTGCCGGTTTCGCCGCTTTGCATTTCGCACCCGCCTTTGCGCAGGATACCCCGCAGATCCAGATCTTCGTGCCGGCGGCACCCGGCGGCGGCTGGGACCAGACCGCGCGCACGATCGACCAGGTGCTGCGCTCCGAAAAACTGATCTCCGGCTCGCAGATCACCAATGTCGGCGGCGCCGGCGGCACGGTCGGCCTGCCGCAATTCGTCAACCAGTGGAAGGGCAAGGGCAATTCCCTGATGGTTGCCGGCATGGTCATGGTCGGCGCCATCATCGCCAACAAGGCGGCCAACAATCTCACCGAAGTGACGCCGATCGCGCGCCTCACCGGCGAGTTCGAAGCGCTGGTAGTGCCGGCTGCCTCGCCGTTCAAGACGGCTAATGATTTCGTCGCGGCGCTCAAGGAGGATCCGACGAAGGTTCCAGTGGCCGGCGGTTCGGCCGGCGGCTCCGACCACATCCTGTTCGGCCTGATCGCCAAGACGGCCGGCGTGCCTGCCGCCAACCTGTCCTATGTGCCTTTCGCCGGCGGCGGCGAGGCGCTGTCGGCGCTGCTCGGCAACCAGGTCGCGGCCGGCATCTCCGGCTATGGCGAGTTCTCAGAGCAGGTCAAGGCGGGCGCGCTCAGGTTGCTGGCGATCTCGTCCGACAAACGGCAGGAAGGTATCGATGCGCCGACGCTGAAAGAAGCCGGCATCGATGTCGAGCTGTTCAACTGGCGCGGCGTCTTCGCCCCGCCCGGCGTCTCCGACGACGACAAGGCGGCGATGATCAAGCTGGTCGAGGCCATGGCCAAGAGCGATGCCTGGGCGACCGAGTGCAAGAACCGCAACTGGACGCCGATCCTGCTGACCGGCGACGACTACGCCAAATTCGTCACCGAAGACACGGCCCGCATCGGCGCCATCCTCAAGGATCTCGGCCTCGCCTGAGCCGGTTTCCGCCTGATCTCGAGGGAAGCCGCATAGCCTCCTTCGAGACAGCGTGGACATGCGGCGGTTCAGGAATGAAACTGCGGCGATGCCGGTAGTGGAAGGCCGGCCATCCGGGGAGGAGATCATGAGCACCAGCGACCAGCAGGCGTCACCGCCGCGCCTTGGCGTACCCGAATTGTTGATCGGCGTCGGGCTCCTCGCCTGCGCCGGCGCCGTTGCCTGGCAGACCCTGGCGATCCCGGTATCGCCGCTCTATTCCAAGGTCGGCCCGAGGGTCTTTCCCTATATCACCATGGCCGGGATGATCGTGCTTTCCCTGCTGCTCATCGTTGCCGCCCTGCGCGGCGGCTGGCAGCCCGAGGAAGAAAAGGAAACGCCGACCGACTGGAAGGCGATGGGCCTGGTGGTCGCCGGCCTCGTCGCCAATCTTCTGCTCATCCAGCCGCTCGGCTTCACCGTCGCCTCGGTGGTCATGTTCGTGCTGGTCTGCTTCGGCTTCGGCAGCCGGCATCCGCTGCGCGATGCATTGCTCGGCTTGGTGCTTGCGCTAGCGGCCTATTTCGGCTTCGCCAGGGCGCTCGGCGTCAACATCGGCGCCGGCCTGATCGAGAACCAGCTCAATGTGCTGATCAACGCCGTCCTCGGTATCGGGAAAGGCTGAGACGATGGACACGCTCGGTTATCTCGCGCACGGATTCGCGGTCGCCTTCACGCCGACCAATCTGTTGTGGTGCCTGCTCGGCACGACGCTCGGAACCGCGATCGGCGTGCTGCCCGGCCTCGGGCCGGCGCTGACGATCGCGTTGCTTTTGCCGATCACCTACCAGGTGGCGCCGGAAGCTTCCTTCATCCTGTTTGCCGGCATCTATTACGGCGCCATGTATGGCGGCTCGACGACGTCGATCCTGCTCAACACACCCGGCGAAAGCGCCACCATCGTCACCGCGCTCGAGGGCAACCGGATGGCGCGCTCGGGCCGCGGTGGCGCGGCGCTCGCGACCTCCGCGATCGGCTCGTTCGTGGCCGGCACCATCGGCACGCTGGGCGTCGCCTTCCTGGCGCCGATCGTGGTCAAATTCGCGCTGGCCTTCGGTCCGGCGGAATATTTCTCGCTGATGGTGCTCGCCTTCATCACCGTTTCGGCGGTGCTCGGCTCGTCTTCGGTGCGCGGGCTCACCAGCCTGTTCGTCGGCTTCGTCATCGGCATGATCGGCGTCGACCTGCAGACCGGGCAGCCGCGCTTTACCTTCGGCATGGGTGAACTACTCGACGGCGTCGATGTCATCGTCGTCGCGGTCGGCCTCTTCGCGGTCGGCGAGACGCTCTACATGGCCTCGCGGCGCTATGCCGGCAAGGACGAGATCGTGCCGCTGAAGGGCTCGCTCTACATGACGGCGGCCGAATGGGCACGCTCGTGGAAGCCGTGGCTCAGGGGTGCCGCGATCGGCTTCCCGATCGGCGCGATGCCGGCCGGCGGCGCCGAAATCCCGACCTTCCTCTCCTACGCCATCGAGAAGAAGCTCTCCAGGCACAAAGAGGAGTTCGGCACGGTCGGCGCAATCGAAGGCGTCGCCGGGCCGGAGGCCGCCAACAACGCGTCCGCCGCCGGCGTGCTGGTGCCGATGCTCACACTCGGCCTGCCGACCTCGGCGACGGCGGCGATCATGCTGTCGGCCTTCCAGAGCTACGGCATCAATCCCGGGCCGCTGCTGTTGACGACGCAGGCCAACCTCGTCTGGGGCCTGATCGCCAGCCTGTTCATTGCCAATGTCATCCTTGTCATCCTCAACCTGCCGCTGATCGGCCTGTGGGTGCGTCTGCTGAAAATCCCGGCGCCGCAGCTCTATGCCGGCATCCTGGTGTTCGCCACCGTCGGCACCTACGGCATCTCGCAGTCGCCGATCGACCTCGTCATCCTCTATCTGCTGGGTGCGGCGGGTTTCTTGATGCGGCGCTTCGACTTTCCGACCGCGCCCGTCATCATCGGCATGATCCTCGGCCCGCTCGCCGAGACGCAGTTCCGCCGCGCGATGACGATCGCCAATGGCGACTGGACGGTGTTCTACCGGCACCCGCTGTCGCTGACGCTTCTTTCGCTCGCCTTAATCGGTCTCGTCGGCCCGCATATCTGGGCCTGGATCGAACACCGGCGCACGCGCGGACCGGAGCATGTGCCGGGCGATGCCTGACCGATTTGGAGCATCATGACAGACCTGCTTTCCGGCATCCGCGTCCTCGACCTCACCAACGTGCTGGCGGGCCCTTACTGCGCCTACCAGCTGGCGCTGCTCGGCGCCGACGTCATCAAGGTCGAGGCGCCGCCCGGCGGCGATCTCGCGCGCCAGCTCGGCGCCTCGCCGGACCTCAACAAGGCCGGCATGGGGGCGTCCTTCCTGGCGCAGAACGCCGGCAAACGATCTGTCGTCCTCGACCTGAAGAAGGAAGCCGACCGCGACCGCTTCCTCGATCTCGTCGCCACGTCGGACGCTCTGGTCGAGAATTTCCGGCCGGGCGTCATGGATCGGCTCGGCCTCGGCCATGAGAAGCTGAAAGAGGTCCGGCCCAGCCTCGTCTATTGCGCGATATCGGGTTTCGGGCAGACCGGGCCGATGCGCGGGAACCCGGCCTATGACCAGATCATCCAGGGATTGTCCGGGATCATGAGCATCACCGGCACGCCGGAGACCGCGCCGCTGCGCGTCGGCTATCCGGTCGCTGACACGCTTGGCGGGCTGGTCGGTGCCTTTGCGATCGCCGCGGCGCTTGTCCGGCAGAAGACGAGCGGCGAGGGCGCCTTCCTCGACGTGTCGATGCTTGAATGCACGCTATCGGCGCTAGGCTGGCCGGTGTCGAATTATCTGACGGCGGGCGTCGAGCCGCGGCCGATGGGCAACGAGAACATGACGGCCGCGCCCTCCGGCGCTTTCCGCACCGGCGAGGGCCTGCTCAACATCGCCGCCAACAAGCAGGAACAGTTCGTGACCCTTTGCGGGTTGATCGGCCGGCCTGAACTCGCGTCGGATCCGCGCTTCGCCGAGCGCGAGACGCGCAAAGAGAACCGGGCCGCATTGAAGACGCTGATCGAGGACGCGCTTGCCGCCGCCCCGGCCGCTGCCTGGGAAGAAAAACTCAACCAGGCCGGCGTGCCGGCGGGGCGTGTGCTGACGATCCCGCAAGTGCTGGAGGAGCGTCAGGTGACGGAGCGCGGCATGTCGACCCGCTTCCAGCATGTACCGGGCATGGACCGGCCGCTAAGGGTGGTGCGCGGCGGCTTTATGGTCGACGGCGCTGCACCCGCGCCCGCCGGGCCGCCGCCGCGGCTTGGCGAGCATGTGGACGAGATTTTCGCCACCTTGCCGGCGCGCGGCAAGACGAGGGCGCGGGCATGAGCGGCGAGAAGAAGACCGGCCGCGAGCGTGGCGAGGAATGGTGGCAGACCGGTATCATCGAGATGCGTCCCGGCGTGATCCGGCTGCGCGGCTATGAGATCCAGGACCTGATCGGCCGCGTCAGCTTCCCGGCGATGATCTGGCTGATGCTGCGCGGCGAATTGCCGAGCGAGGACCAGGCGGCGCTGCTCGGCATCGCGCTCGGCGCCGCCATCGACCATGGCCCTCAGGCACCCTCGATCGCGATCGCGCGCATGGCCGCCACCTGCGGCGTCGGCATCAACAACGCCATGGCCTCGGCCATCAATGTACTGGGCGACGTGCATGGCGGGGCCGGCGAGCAGGCGCTTTCCCTCTATGGCGACGTCGCCGCTGCGATGGATGGCGGCGCGAGCCTTGAGGAAGCGGTGGCGGCGCGGCTCGACCGGTTCTTCGCCGAGGACAAAGGCTACCTTCCCGGCCTTGGCCACCGTTTCCACCCGATCGATCCGCGGGCGCCGCGCCTCATCGAACTGACGCGCGAATTTGCCGTGCGCGGCGTCGTCAGCGGGCGCTTCGCCGACATCGCCGAGGCGATCGAGGCGGAGGTCGCAACGCGCAAAGGCAAGACGATCCCGCTCAACATCGACGGCGCCACCGCCGTCATCTATGGCGAGCTTGGCTTCCCGCCGCCGCTGACGCGCGGCCTGTTCGTGCTGTCGCGCTCCGTCGGCATCCTCGCGCATGCCTGGGAGCAGTCGCAGGAGAGCGACCGCAACAAGGGGCCGCTGCCCAAGGAATGGCTGTGGGCCTATACGGGGACGCCTGCACGGGCATTTCCTGGCGACTCCGATTAGATCGTCTTACGCCGGATCGGTTGCCGGGGCCGTCAAATCCCTCAGCAGCGTGGAAAGCTCCGGCTCGTCGATCAGCAGCGCCGCGTCGGCCGCCGGCAGCCAGGCCCGCTGGCGGTTCGCGGCTTCCTGCCAGTCGGCCATCTCCTCGGTGACCTCGAGCAGATAGACCACCACGTCGACGCGGGCAAAACGGCTGGCCAACCGTTTCCAGTAGGAATAAGTGCCAGCAGGCTGCTTCAACACCTTGCCCAGCACGCCAGCCTCTTCCTGGGCCTCGATCATGGCTGCCTTGCGCCCGCTCTTGCCCTTCATCGGCCAGCCCTTGGGCACAATGAAGCGCCTGGTCGTGCGCGAGGTGACCAGCAACACCTCGGGGCTGCCATTTTCGCGCAGACGAAAGGGGATGGCCGCCACCTGGCGGATCCGCTCTCCTTTCTTTGCCCTGCGTACTGCTTTCTTCTTGGCTGTTGCCATCCCAAAATCCGATGAGAGCGGCATTTCTGCCGTACGCTATCCGCACGGCAAAAATTCCGCTCCTGCAAATCCCAAAACCGCCGTCTATGCAACCCGGCTTTGCCGACACTAAGTCGGCTAAATAAACCGAAAAAAGAAAAATGTCAGCGGCAGACCCGCGAAACGGTGGTGCCAATCACCTGAGACTGGCAATTCTGCTTGACGACCGGCACTTCAGGGCGAGACTTGGGCACGATCTGCCGGTCCTGCTCGCGGTAAAGCTGCTGCTGTTGCTGGAACTGCTGCCTCTGCAACTGGTTCCGGAGCGTCTGCAGTTCGTTCTGCTGGATCAGGGCGTTGCGGTCTGTCGGGATGACGACCTGGGCCGAAGCGTATGAAGCCGCGCCCAAAAGGGCCGCGATCGACAGAGCCGCCGAAATCAAAACCGCCGACAAGCGAGGATGCGACATCGCTTCCTTCCGCATGAAAAAAAGAACTTTGCCGTAATATAGGGAGTTTGTCCGGATGTGCCATGGTCCAGGGCTTCGCCTGTGGCTAGTTGATCGATTGTCGTGCCAAGAAGATCCGACCTGCTCCCCCGGCATTGCACTTGACGGCAGCAGTGGTTTCGCCGCTCTATCGCGCGGCCCGGTTTACGTGGCTGGATCGGGCGGGGTGAAGAGGAATTCCATGAAAATCAGGTACAAATTGTCCGTCGCGATGCTGGCCGTCGCAGGCGTCGTAGGTCTGCCGGCTTTCGCCGCGCAGAACAAGGGCGACAAGGTCGCGCAGGCGGCCAACCAGCCGGTCGACGCCGCGGCCAAGCCGCAGCTGCCGGGCGGCGCCTCGGCACTGTCGGAGACGCATGGCGACTGGACGGTCAATTGCCAGGTCACCGGCACGAACAAGATATGCAGCCTGTCGCATCAGCAATTCAACAAGCAGAGCGGCCAGCGTCTTTTGGCGATCGAATTGACGACCAAGACCGGCCAGGATGCCACGGGCACGCTGGCGCTGCCCTTCGGGCTGGCCTTGGCCAACGGCATTTCGCTCGAGATCGACGACAAGAAGCTGGAAGGGACCCTGCAGTTCAACACCTGCCAGGCCGTCGGCTGCCTGGTGCCGGTGGCGTTCGATGCCGGCACCACCTCGCTGCTGCAGAACAGCACCACGCTGAAGATCAACGCCACGGCGGCGGACACGGCGCAACCGATCGCCTTCGCCATCTCGCTCAATGGATTTGCGGGCGCGCTGGCCAGGACGGCCGACCTATCGGCGGACTGATCGCCGCGCGGCCTTGAGCGATCGGTGGCCGCCAGTCGCTCCTTACCCTTTCAATCGACCTCACGCAAACGGTAGCCGACGCCGGTCTCGGTGATGATGTAGCGCGGTTGGTCCGGCGTCTTCTCGATCTTCTGCCTCAACTGGCGGACATAGACCCTCAGATATTGCACGTCGGTCGAGTCGTTCCAAATCTGCTTCATCAGGAACTGGTGAGTGAGCACCTTGCCGGCGTATTGCACGAGCATGCGCAGGATGTCGTATTCTTTCGGCGACAGTTTTACTTCCTTGCCCTCGATCTTGACGATGCGTTTCACTAGGTCGACCGACAGGTCGCCGGTTTGAAAAACCGGCTTCTCGCCCTGCTGCTGGAATTTGTGGCGCAGCGCCACACGGATGCGGGCGACGAGCTCGTTCATGCCGAAGGGTTTTGTCACATAGTCGTCGGCACCGAGCTCGAGTGCCTGGACGATGCCGGCCTCGTCGGTGCGGCTCGACAGTATGACCACCGGAATGTCGAGGCCGTCGTTGCGCCATTTGCCGAGCAGCTCGAGGCCGGTCATGCCGGGCAGGCCAAGGTCGAGCAGGATCAGGTCGGGCGGCTGCGTCTCAATGAGCTCGATCGCCGCCTTGGCATTCGGCGCCTCGGATACCGCATAGCCCTGGCTGCCGAGGCCGACGCGAAGCAGCTTGCGGATCGGCGGCTCGTCGTCGACGACCAGGATGCTGACGTTCTGGCTGGTCATGCAGCGTCATCCGTTTTGGCGACGGCCAGGTTCGGAATTTCCTCCGGTACCGGCATGCGGATGGTGAAGATCGCGCCCGGCCGGTCGGTGCGGTTCGCCGCCGAGATCATGCCGCCCATGGCCTCGACGAAGCCGCGGCTGATCGACAGGCCGAGCCCCGTGCCGGCGCGGACCTGGTCGCGTTTGCGCACGCGGTAGAAGGTGTCGAAGATGCGCTCGAGGTCGTCGGGCGGAATCCCCGGTCCCTCGTCCATGACCTGCAGGATGACGGAGCCGTTGTCGACCCAGCCTTGCAGGCGGATGGTCGAGTCGGGAGGCGCATATTTCGCGGCATTGTCGAGGAGGTTGAACAGCGCCTGCTCGAACAGGACGGGGTCGAGGCGCAGCATCGGCAGGTCCGTCGGAATGTCGGTGTCGATCCGGTGCTCGCCGGTGATCTTTCGGGCTCGATCGAGCGCCGAACCGACGATATCGCCGACATAGTGGAAAGCGTAGTTCGGCTCCATGGCGCCCGACTCGATCTTGGTCATGTCGAGCAGATTGGCGATGAAGCGGTTCAGCCGCTCCGATTCGTCGACCACGGTGGAGAGAAGTTCCGCGCGGTCCTTCTCGGGGAGGGCGGCCGCGTATTCCCGCAGCGTGCCGGCGGCGCCCATGATGGCGGCAAGCGGCGTCTTCAGGTCATGCGAGATCGAGGTGAGCAGCGCCGTGCGTAGCCGGTCCGCTTCCGCCGCCAGCCTGGCGCGATCGACATCGGCGACAAGCTGGATGCGCTCGATGGCGACCGCCGCCTGGTCGGCAAGCGCGTCGAGAAGACGCTGCTGCTCGGGTGTCAGCAATGGGCCTTGCTTGTCGTTGTCGAGGCCGACGACGCCGACCGCCGTGCGCCCCGTCCGCAAAGGCAGGTAGAGGCGCTTTGCGCCCGGCAGCGTGTCGGCGCCGCGGCCGGCCGGGCGGTCGTGCTCCCAGGCCCAGCGGGCGGCGGCGATATCGGCCTCGGCCAGCGTGTCGTCGGGCGGGTAGCCGGCCTTGACGGTGATCGTACCGTTCTCGGGCAGAAGCAGCACCACGCGCACTTTCAGCATGGACGCGATCTGGAAGGCGGTGGCCCACAGCACGTCGTCGAGCGTGCCGGCGCCAGCGAGCTTTTTCGAGAAGGAATAGATGTCTTCGGTGGCCCGCGCGCGCGAACGGGCGGCGACCGCCTGGCGCTGCACGCGCGCCGTCAGATTGCTCGCAATGACGGCGACAACGAGGAAGACCGCAAAGGCAACGATGCTCTCCGGGTCCCTGATCGTCAGCGTGTAGCGCGGCTCGAGGAAGAAATAGTTGAAGCCAAGCGCGCTCAAGAAGCAGGCGTAGAGCGCCGGCCACAGCCCGCAGGTCACCGCCGACGTCAGCACCGACAGCAGGAGCACGATTGCCAAATTTCGGACATCGAGGAACTGATCGAGGATCGAGCTGACGGCCAGCGCCCCGGCGACATAGGCGGTGGAGAACAGGTAGGGCCAGATTTGGAAGGGCTTCTGTTCGGCCGCGGCCTTCACCCTTGCCGAAGGCGTCTCCCCATCGCGCTCGGTGCCCGAAATGACGTGGACGCTGATGTCGCCGGCATTGCGGATCAGATCGTAGGTGAGCGAGCCCTCGATCAGTTCCCGCCAACGCGAGCGGGTCGGCCTGCCGATGACGATATGGGTGAAGTTGTTGGCCGTCGCATGGCGCACGATGTCCTGGGCGACGTTCTGGCCCGGAATGGTCGTCACCTCGGCGCCAAGCTGCTCGGCAAGACGCAGGTTCGTCGCCAGACGGTCCTTGTCCTCTTCGGACATGCCCGCGAGGCGAGGCGTGTCGACATGAAGCGCCGTCCACGGCGCCCGCAGCCGGTCGGCGAGCCGGCGCGCGTAGCGGATGCGGGCGGCACCGCCCGGACGCGAGTCGACGCAGACGAGAACCCGTTCGCCGGCGGCCCACGGTCCCGGAATGGCATGCGACTGCATGTGGTTGAGCAGTTGCTCGTCGACGCGCTGGGCGGTGCGCCTCAGCGCCAGCTCGCGCAGCGCCGTCAGATTGCCCGGCGAGAAATAGTTCTCGATCGCGCGCTGGGCGGTGTCGGGGAAATACACCTTGCCTTCCTGCAGCCTCTGGATCAGGTCGTTGGGCGTGAGGTCGATGACCTCGATGTCGTCGGCTTGGTCGATGATGGAATCGGGAACCGTCTCACGCACCCTGACGCGGGTGATCTGCGCGACGACGTCGTTCAGGCTCTCGACATGCTGGATGTTGAGCGTGGTGTAGACATCGATGCCTTGCGACAGGATTTCCTGCACATCGAGGTAGCGCTTGGGGTGGCGGCTGCCGGGCGCGTTGGTGTGGGCGAGTTCATCGACCAGGACCAGCGCCGGTCGGCGTTTCAGGATGGCGTCGATGTCCATCTCGTCGAGGGTGCGACCCCTGTACTCGACCTCGTGGCGCGGGATCACCTCATAGCCGTCGACCAGCGCCTGGGTTTCCTTGCGGCCGTGCGTTTCGACGACGCCGATGACGACGTCGACACCGTCGACGCGGCGGGCGCGGCCCGCCATCAGCATCTCGTAGGTCTTGCCGACGCCGGGTGCGGCGCCGAGGAATATGCGCAAGTGGCCGCGGCCCTCCCGCTCGGCGTGCTCGAGCAGCGCGTCGGGAGAGGGTCTGGTTTCGTGGTTGGTCCTGTCGTCGGGCATCAAGTCCAATCATGAATTGCGCCGGGGATCGTGTCGATCCCCGGCGCGGTGCTGACTATTTCAGGTCGTCCAGCGCGAGATTGAGGGCGAGCACGTTGACCACCGGCTCACCCATGAAGCCCAGCTCGCGATCCTCGACATGGCTGTCGACAAGTGATTTCACCTTGGCCTCATCGATGCCGCGAGCCTTGGCAACCCGCGGCACCTGGAAATAGGCGTCCTCCGGGCTGATGTCAGGATCGAGGCCGCTGCCCGAGGCGGTGACAAGGTCGATCGGAACCGGCGCGTTCGGGTTCTGCGCCTTCAGCTTCTCGGCATCACCCTTGATGCGCTCGATCAGCTTCGGATTGGTCGGGCCGAGATTGGCGCCGCTGGAGGCGGCGGCGTTGTAACCGTCGCCGGCGGCCGACGGCCGGCCATGGAAATAGCGGTCGCTGGCGAAAGCCTGGCCGATCAATTCCGAGCCGACGACCTTGCCGTTCTTCTCGATCAGGCTGCCATTGGCCTGCTTGGGAAACAGCGCCTGGGCGATACCGGTCATGCCGATCGGATAGATGAGGCCGGTCAGCACCGTGAAGAAGACGATCATGACGATCGCGGGTCTGAGTTGCTTGAGCATTGGAGCAATTCCTTATGCGAGGCCGAGGGCCGTGACGACCAGGTCGATCGCCTTGATGCCGACGAAGGGCACGACGATGCCGCCAAGGCCGTAGACGAGCAGGTTGCGGGTGAGCAGCGCGCCGGCGCCGATGGCGCGGTATTTCACGCCTTTCAGCGACAGCGGGATGAGCGCAATGATGATCAGCGCGTTGAAGATGATGGCCGATAGGATGGCGCTCTGCGGCGTCGCCAGATGCATGATGTTGAGCGCCTGCAGCGGCCCGGCGGATTGACCGGGCGCGACGTAGAAGACCGCGAACATCGCCGGGATGATGGCAAAGTACTTGGCCACGTCGTTGGCGATCGAGAAGGTGGTCAACGAGCCGCGCGTCATCAGCAGCGCCTTACCGATCTCGACGATCTCGATCAGCTTGGTCGGATCGCTGTCGAGGTCAACCATGTTGCCGGCCTCGCGCGCGGCGACCGTGCCGGTGTTCATGGCGACGCCGACATCGGCCTGGGCGAGCGCCGGCGCGTCGTTGGTGCCGTCGCCGCACATGGCGACCAGCTTGCCCTTGGCCTGTTCCTCGCGGATCAGCGACAGCTTGTTCTCAGGCGTCGCCTGGGCGAGGAAGTCATCGACGCCGGCTTCGGCGGCGATCGCCGCCGCGGTCAGCGGGTTGTCGCCGGTGATCATCACCGTGCGGATGCCCATCTTGCGCAGCTCCGCGAAACGCTCGCGGATGCCGCCCTTGACGATGTCCTTGAGGTGGACGATGCCGAGCAGGCGCCCGTCGCGCTCGACCGCCAGCGGCGTGCCGCCGGCCTTGGCGATCTCGTCGGCAACGGCCTGGAGATCGCGGATCGTCTCGCTCGTCGGACGCGTGCCATGGGCGGCGAGGGTCGCCTGATTTACGTGAGCCAACACCGCGTCGACCGCGCCCTTGCGCACCGAGGAGCCGTCGATGTCGACACCGCTCATGCGAGTCTGCGCGGTGAAGGGCACGAAGGCCGCGTGCAAGGTCGCCATGTCGCGGGCACGGATGGCGTATTTTTCCTTGGCCAGCACGACGATCGAGCGGCCTTCCGGCGTTTCGTCGGCCAGCGAGGCCAACTGCGCGGCATCGGCCAGCTCCTGTTCGGTGACGCCCTTGACCGGACGGAATTCGGTCGCCTGACGGTTGCCGAGCGTGATGGTGCCGGTCTTGTCGAGGAGCAGCGTGTCGACGTCGCCGGCGGCCTCGACGGCGCGGCCGGACATGGCGAGCACGTTGAAGCGCACCAGGCGGTCCATGCCGGCGATGCCGATGGCCGACAGCAGCGCGCCGATCGTGGTCGGGATCAGCGTCACGAACAGAGCGACGAGGATCGTCACCGAGATATAGCCGCCCGAGTAGGAAGCGAAGCTCGGGATGGTCGCGGTCGCCAGGACGAAGATCAGCGTCATGCCGACCAGCAGGATGTTGAGCGCGATCTCGTTCGGCGTCTTCTGGCGTTCCGCGCCTTCGACCAGCGAAATCATGCGGTCGAGGAAGGTCTGGCCGGAGGCGGCGGAAATGCGCACGCGGATCCAGTCGGACAGCACCTGGGTGCCGCCGGTGACGGCCGAGCGGTCGCCGCCGGATTCGCGGATGACGGGCGCGGATTCGCCGGTGATCGCCGCCTCGTTGACGGATGCCACGCCTTCGATCACCTCGCCGTCGGAGGGAATGATGTCGCCGGCTTCGACGAGCACGATGTCGCCGACCATCAGGCTGGTGCCGGGCACCAGCTTGAACTTCGAACGATCCTCGCCGTTGACGAGCAGCTTGGCCTGGGTCTCGGTGCGCGCCTTGCGCAGCGAGTCGGCCTGCGCCTTGCCGCGGCCCTCGGCCACGGCTTCGGCGAAATTGGCGAACAGCACGGTGAACCACAGCCAGATGATGATCTGCAGGGTGAAGCCGAGATCGCCGCCGCCGGCGATCAGGTCGCGGATGAAAAGCGCGGTGGTGAGCAGCGAGACGACCGCGACGACGAACATCACCGGATTGCGGATCAATGTGCGCGGATCGAGCTTGCGGAAGGCACCGCCGATGGCGGGCACCAGGATGCGGGCATCCAGAATGCTCGCGGATTTGGACTGGCTCATTTCGAGGCTCCAGTATCGGTGATGTTGGACGGCGCCGGGTGTTCGGTCTTCGGCAACAGATGCGGAAGAGCGGAAGCCAGCAGCCACAGCACGAACAGCACCGCTGCCATGCCGAGGAAGGTGGAAAGCGTCGGGAAAGGACGAGGCTTCTCGTTCCCTCCGTCATCGGGCCTTCCGTCACCGGGTTGGTGACGATCGTGCCGACGTATGTTGTTGAACCAGGGCATGGTCATCTCAGAAGGTCTGTCCGTGGATCATCGCCAGGTGCTCGACGATCGGACCGACGGCGAGCGACGGGAAGAAGGTGAGGCCGCCGACGATGATGATGACGCCGACCAGCAGGCCGACGAACAGCGTGCCGTCGGTCGGGAAGGTGCCGGCGGAGGCGGGCACGGTCTTCTTCGCGGCCAGCGAGCCGGCGATGGCTAAAGCCGGGATGATGACCAGGAAGCGGCCCATCAGCATGCCGAGGCCCAGCGTGATGTTGTACCAGGGCGTGTTGCCGGAGAGGCCGCCGAAAGCCGAGCCGTTGTTCGCGGCAGCCGAGGTATAGGCATAAAGCACCTCGGCGAAGCCGTGCGGGCCGCCATTGGCCATCGAGGCCACGGCGCTCGGCAGGACCACGGCGATTGCCGTGAAGACCAGCATCGCGAACGGCAGGCAGAGGATGGCAAGCATCGCCATCTTGACCTCCTTGGCCTCGATCTTCTTGCCGAGATATTCGGGCGTGCGACCGACCATGAGGCCAGCGACGAAGACGGCGACGACGACGAACATCACGATGCCGTAGAAGCCGGCGCCGACGCCGCCGACGATCACCTCGCCGAGCTGCATGTTGATGAGCGGGATCATGCCGCCGAGCGCGGTGAAGGAATCATGCATGGCGTTGACGGCGCCGCAGGAGGCCGCCGTGGTGATGACCGCGAACAGAGCCGACAAGGCGATGCCGAAGCGCGTTTCCTTGCCTTCCATGTTGCCGCCGTCGATGCCGAGCGCATGGACCAGCGGATTGCCGGCGGCCTCGGCCCAGTAGCAGACTGTAACGCCGATGAGGAACAGCACGCCCATCGAGGCGAAGATCGCCCAGCCCTGGCGCTGGTTGCCGACCATGCGGCCGAAGACATTGGTGAGAGCAGCGCCGATCGCGAAGATCGACAGCATCTGGATCAGGTTGGAGACCGCGTCCGGATTCTCGAACGGATGCGCGGCGTTGGCGTTGAAAAAGCCGCCGCCATTGGTGCCGAGCATCTTGATGGCGACCTGCGAGGCGACCGGCCCGAGCGCGATGGTCTGCTTGGCGCCTTCCAGCGTGGTGGCGTCGACATACGGCCCAAGCGTCTGCGGCATGCCCACCCACACATAGGCGAGCGTCAGCACGATGCAGAGCGGCAAGAGCACATAGAGCATGGTGCGGGTGAGATCGACCCAGAAATTGCCGATCGACCTGCCCGAAGCGCGGGCGAAACCACGGATCAAGGCAATCGCGATGGCAATGCCGCTGGCGGCAGAGACGAAGTTCTGGACGGTAAGGCCGGCCATCTGCACGAGATAGGACATCGTGCTTTCGCCGCCGTAGTTCTGCCAGTTGGTGTTGGTGACGAAGCTGACGGCGGTGTTGAAGGCGAGCCCGGCCTCGATCGCTGTCATGCCCGCGGGGTTATAGGGCAGGGCGCCCTGCAGCCGCTGCAGCGCGTAGAGAACCAGGAAGCCGGCGAGATTGAAGAGCAGCATGCCGGTCGCGTAGATGGCCCAATGCTGTTCTTCCTTCTCGCTCGTGCCTGCGAGGAGATAGAGCCCGCGCTCGATCGGGACGAGCACCGGCGACAGAAAGGTGCGATCACCGCTGAAGACGCGGTGGATATAGCCGCCGAGCGGCTTCACGAGCAAAAGCAGGATCCCGCAATAGACGAGGATCTGTATCCAGCCATTTATAGTCATGATGAGTTCTCCGCGTGCCCGTCAGAAGCGCTCTGGGCGGATGAGCGCGTAAGTGAGGTAGGCAAGCAGGAACAAGGTCACCGCGCCGCCGAGGATGTAATCGAAAAGCATGGCCTGATCCTTCTGCTTAGATTCTGTCGCAGGCTTTGACGTAGGCTAAGGACAGGGCGAAGAACAAAATCCCGATCCCGAGAACAATAAGGTCCATTGCAGACGTTCCTTTTTTCGCTTGTACTTTTCCGCTCTCGAGAAGTGTGGCAAAACCACGAACAGACACACGCCATCTCGCCAGTGGCGGCGGTCAAAGCTTCTTGTCGGAGCGGAATATGGACCCGATCGCCATAAAGGTTCGAGACGGGGCGGGAGGGAAAGAAATAGGAATCTTATAAAGGTTTTGCGCTCGGCAACGCCGGGTCTCCGATCATCGACAGGTGACGTGCATTTTGCCCGCAGCCGGACCCACCTTTGCGGGATGGCAACAGCCTTCCGGTCGACGAGTCGGTCCCCTGCATTGCTGGGCAAAATCAGCTGTAACTACCTTACCTGCCTGTGTTACTTTCCTACATATCCGCCTCCAGGCGACAGCCGTTTGTTGATGGGCGGTGCAGCAGCAGGCCTCGATTTTTGAGTAAAGGCTGAGGCAGCGGCCTGCGACGCGATGGTGGGCAGGCGCAAGGAACGGCGGAGCGCAAAACATGGCGGAGACCGGATGACCGAAGCTGACGCCCAGGAGCTGCGAATTTCGAGCGAGGAAGGCGACGGGCACGACCATGTCCGGCGCTTCCCGGACATCATTTCGCAGGTGAAGGACAGTTACGCGGATTTGCGCCCGGCCGAGCGCCGCGTCGCCGATGTCGTGCTCGACGACGTCAAATATGCGGTCGATGCGTCCAATGCCGCGCTGGCGCAACGCGCCCAGGTCAGCGAGCCGACCGTCACCCGTTTCTGCCGCGCCATCGGCTGCGAGGGCGTTCGCGATTTCAAGCTGAAGCTGGCGCAGAGCCTGGTCGTCGGCGCGCTCTATCTCAGCACCAAGCCTCAACCCTCGAATGGCGACAGCGGCATGCCGTTCTGGAGTGCCGTTTTCGGCGAGGCGCGCCGCGCGCTGCAGGAGGCGGAACGGCAGATCGATCCAGGGCAGTTGCAGAAGGCGGCGGAGCTGATCGCCAAGGCGCGGCAGGTCACGGTGTTCGGCCTCGGCGGCAGCTCGTCGGCGCTGGCGCAGGAGACGCAATACCGCCTGTTCCGCTACGGCATCACGATCAGCGCGCAATGCGATCCGTATCTGATGCGCATGACGGCTTCGACGCTGAAGCCAGGCGATCTGGTGATCGCGATCTCGGCAACCGGCCGTACCCGGGAAGTGATCGAGGCGGTGGGGCTTGCCAAGCATTATCGCGCCAACGCCATCTGCGTCACGGCGCCGGACACCGAACTGACGCGCGTCTGCGATGTGCGGCTGACGATGGCGGTTCCCGAATATCCCGACACGCTGAAGCCGACCGCTTCGCGCTACGCCTTTCTGGCGGCCATCGACCTTCTTGCGGTGGCGTCCGCCTACGAGCTCGACGGCTCGGCGCGCGAGACGGTGCGCCGCATCAAGTACAACGCCCAGATCCATCGGACGGGGAAGGAGATGGAGCCGCTCGGGGATTGAGGTGGTCGATATTCGGGTGAGGCCGGCCTGCAAATGGCGGTCTCCTGCGCTTCCGGTGCTCACGTACCTTAAGTACGCTCCGCTCCGGTTCTCGGGGCCCATCATTTTCGGCGCGTCCTGACCCGAATCTCGGCCACCTCAAAGCGCATTTCCTTGGGCGTCGCCGGTGGGCTTGGCGGTGCCAGTCGACTTTCGGAGGACGGAACAAAATGCTCGACATCGCACCATCGCAACAGGCGGCTACCTGGCTCGGCTCGTTCGGCCGGGCGCTCGAGGCCGGCGACATCGAGGCGGCGACGAACCTTTTCGTTGAGGATTGCTACTGGCGCGACCTGCTCACCTTCACATGGAACATAAAAACCATGGAGGGCCAGGCGGCGATCCGCGAGATGCTGAAGGCA
This sequence comes from Mesorhizobium silamurunense, assembly GCF_014843905.1. Classification (NCBI taxonomy): domain Bacteria; kingdom Pseudomonadati; phylum Pseudomonadota; class Alphaproteobacteria; order Hyphomicrobiales; family Phyllobacteriaceae; genus Mesorhizobium; species Mesorhizobium silamurunense. The sequence continues at coordinate 71,024 of NZ_LPVS01000073.1, forward strand.
ACGCTGTCGGTAGCGAAGCCGTCGCATTGGCGTCTGTCGGGCGAAGCAAGTGTCGACGACGGCATCATCGAAGCCTGGTTCAGCTTCGAGACGGCCGTGGCGCGGGGCGAGGGGATATTGCGGCTCCAGGACGGCCGCTGCCGCACGCTGTTCACGGCGATGAGCGAGCTCAAGGGTTTCGAGGAACAGAAAGGTCCGGACCGGCCGCTCGGCATCCGCCACAAGGCCGATCCCGAACGCGAGACCTGGGCCGAAGCCAGAGCGCGCGAGGCGCGCGACCTCGGCGTGCACGAGCAGCCCTATTGCCTGGTGATAGGCGGCGGCCAGGGCGGCATCATGCTGGGCGCTCGGCTGCGGCAGCTCGGCGTGCCCACTGTCATCATCGAGAAGAACGCGCGCGCCGGCGATTCCTGGCGCAACCGCTACCGCTCGCTCGTTCTGCACGACCCGGTCTGGTACGACCATCTGCCCTACATTCCGTTCCCGGAAAACTGGCCGGTCTTCACGCCCAAGGACAAGATGGGCGACTGGCTGGAAATGTATGCCCGCGTCATGGAGCTGAATTACTGGGTCGCCGCCAAATGCATCAGCGCCGCCTATGACGAGGTCGAGAAGGCCTGGACGGTGGTCGTCGACCGCGTCGGCCAGCGCATCACGCTGAAGCCGAAGCACATCGTCTTCGCCACCGGCGCCTATGGACCGCCGCGGCAGATCGAGCTGCCGGGCGCGGACAGCTTCAAGGGCGAGCTCCTGCATTCCAGCCAGTATTCCACCGGCGAGAAATTCCGCGGCAAACGCGTCGCGGTGATCGGGGCGGCAAGCTCGGGCCACGATGTCAGCGTCGATCTCTGGGAGGCAGGCGCCAAGGTCACCATGGTGCAACGCTCGCCGACGACGGTGGTGAAGTCCGACACGCTGATGGAGGTCGGCTTCGAGATCTTTTCCGAAAAAGCGCTAGCGCGCGGCATCCCCACCGACAAAGCCGACATGATCGTCGCCTCGACGCCGTTCGCGCTGGTGCCGAAAGGCCAGCGGGCGCTCTACGATGTCATCAGGGAGCGCGACGCCGAATTCTACAAGCGCCTCAGCGACAGCGGCTTCGCCATCGACTTCGGCGAGGACGAGACGGGGCTGCTGATGAAGGCCTACCGTACCGGTTCCGGCTTTTACATCGATGTCGGTGCCTGCGAGCTGATCCTTAACGGCGAGATCGCGTTCAAGAGCGGCGTCGGCATCAAGTCGCTGACGCCGAACGGCATCCTGTTCGAGGACGGCAGCGAGCTCGCCGTCGACGCGATCGTCTGCTGCACCGGCTACCAGTCGATGAACGAGACGGTGGCGGGGATCGTCTCGCGCGAGGTCGCCGACAAGGTCGGTCTGTGCTGGGGCCTCGGTTCCGGCGTCAAGGGCGACCCAGGCCCGTGGCAGGGCGAACTGCGCAACATGTGGAAGCCGACGGCGCAGGACGCGCTGTGGTTCCATGGTGGCAACTTGGCGCTGTCGCGCTTCTATTCGAAGTTCGTGGCGATGCAGCTCAAGGCACGCATGGAGGGGATTGCCACGCCGGTTTACGGCGAACCGAGCAACGCGAGACGGTAATCTCCCCCTTGAGGGGGAGATGTCGCCGAAGGCGACAGAGGGGGTCGCCTCGCGTCAAGCGCCAGCCCTCATCCATTGCAGGAGGGCGAGCCCAGTCGGACCGACCCCCTCTGCCCTGCCGGGCATCTCTCCCTCAAGGGGGGAGATCACCCCCGCCCGAAATGCCTGGCCGCCACATCCACATGAGTGTGATGCGCATGCGGCTCGAAACGCTCAGTCTCTTTGTGATCGGGCGCCTCGTTCGGCCACCATTTGCCGCCTATGACGATGCCGTTGGAGACCAGCCGCCGATCCGCAACCAGCGAGGCGCCGACAGCATCGACAAAGGTGAAGCGGCCTGGCTTCTGTCTGAGCACGGCGACATCGCCGATGCCGCCGACCTTGAGCGCGCCGAGCTCGGGCCTGGTGATCGCCTCAGCCGGGCGCTGCGTCGCCGCGCGCAGCACCTCGACCAGCGGCATGCCGAGCGCCATGAGCTTCGACATGCAGACGAGGATGTCGAAGGCTGGGCCGTCGACGCAGTACAGATGGACGTCGCTCGAGATGACGTCCGGCGCCAGGCCTTCGGCGAGCATGGCCTTCGCGACGTCGAAGTCGAAAGAACCCATGCCGTGGCCGATGTCGAAGATGACGCCGCGCTCGCGCGCCAGCCGCATGTCCGGCCGCACCGCGCCGGACGCGAAGACCGGCGCGTTGGGAAATGGCCGAAAACAGTGGGTGAGGACGTCGCCGCGGCGCAGCCGTGGCAGCACTTCCGAGCGGCCGGGCGGCGGCTCGTCGATATGCGCCATCAGCGGCAGGCCGACCTTGTCGGCGGCCTCGAGCGCGAGGTCGACCGGCGCGATGCCGCTGGTGCCGCCGGCGTGGCGGCCGGAGCGGACTTTGACGCCGACCACCACATCGGCGTGCTCGCGCACCGCCGCAACCGTTTCGCGCGGCTCGCAGAGCCTAAGATCGGCGCATTCGCCGACGGACACGGTCTTGGCGAAGCCGAAGATGCCGGCGAAGGAGATGTTGACGTAAGCGAGGATGCGGACCTTGGAGCGCTCGATGACATGGCGGCGAAAGCCCAGGAAATTGCCGGCGCCGGCGCTGCCGGCATCGATGAAAGTGGTGGTGCCGCTCTTGGCGGCGAGCCGGTCGGCATCGACGCCGAGCGACGTGCCGCCCCAATAGACATGGCTGTGCAGGTCAACGAGCCCGGGCGTGACGATGCAGTCCCTGGCGTCGACGACCTCACCGGCGGCCTCCGCATCGATTGCCGCGTCGATCGCGGCGACGCGGCCATCGGCGATGGCGACATCGCGCAGCGCATCGAGGCCCGAGGCCGGGTCGATCACACGGCCGCCCTTGATCAGCAGATCGAACTGCATCGGCGCCTCCTTCGTTGTCTTTTGCGATCAGACCGGGCGGTAGGCGACGGCTTCGATCTCGATCTTGATGTCGATCATCAGGCGCGACTCGACGGTGGTGCGCGCCGGCGGGTCATTCGGGAAGTGCCTAGCATAGACCGTGTTGAAGGCACCGAAATCGCGGGCGTCCTCGAGCCAGACGGTCGTCTTGACCACATCGTCCATGGTGCAGCCGGCAAGCGCCAGCGCAGCCTTGACGTTCTGCAATACCTGCTCGGCCTGCTCGGCGATGCCGCCCTTGACCACCAGGCCGTCGCTGCCCACCGGCACCTGGCCGGAGACATAGACGAAGTCGCCGGCGCGAACGGCCGGCGAGAGCGGGACATGCGATTTTCCAAAGCACTGCTTGGGCAAGTGGGCCTCCTTTGTCGACCGAATGGGTTCATTCTGATAGCCGTCTACGCCTGTCGGCGTGATCCTCCTAGAGGCAATGTCGGAAAGCAACATTTTTTCGAAATCCATGTTGCTTTATTACAAAAGCCTGAGCATCCTGCGCCCGAAGCCGGTACGCAACCGGCGGGGAGCCGGTGGCAGGCAAGAAGAGGGAAGATCCAGCATGACCTTCGACAAGAATCCATTTCCGGAGGGCGATGCAGATCGCCACGCGCTGTGGGAAATGCTGGTGCGGCGCGACATCGACGCCTTCCTCGGCCAGGACTGGTCGATGGTCGAGGACGACTTCATCGCCGAGAGCTTCTTCGGCATGCATGCGCATTTCCTCAACGATGCCGACGCCTGGCGACTGCAATTCCCGAGGCTGGAAGTCTATCGCGACGAGTGGCTGCGCCAGGCCAAGGAAACCGCCGCGACGAAATTCGCCGAGCCGCTGCGCGAGGCGCTGTTCCGCGTCACCAACATGCGCGACATCGACGTCGACGGCGATCGCGCGGTGCTGCACAAAAAGTTCGACGGCTCGGTCGCCAGGGCGGATGGCGGTGTCGACCGCCTCAAATGGCAGACCCTCTACTTCTGCCGCAAGGTCGGCGGCCGCTGGAAGATCGCCGGCTTCGTCGGCTACATGCCACATCCGCTGGGAAGCTAGGGGATCTGTTGATATTCAGGTGAGGCCGGCCTGCAAACGGCGACTTCCTGCGCTTCCGGCCTTCGCCGGCCGAAGCATCATGACATGAGAGTGGCGTGGCAGTTAAGGCTACGGC